>JACDDX010000306.1 GCA_013816685.1 Gemmatimonadales bacterium | reverse complement strand
AGGCCCGCGGCGAGCAGCATCGCGGGCCAGATCACACAGTGAAAGCGCGTGATCCCTTTGCCGACGATGTGCAGGTCCGCCGGCCAGAGCCGCTCGTACCCCGGGTCAGGAAACCCGGTGGCGGAGAGATAGTTGATCAGCGCGTCGAACCAGACGTACACCGTCTGCTCGGGGTCGCTGGGGAAGGGAATGCCCCACGGCTGCCGGACGCGGCTCACCGAAATGTCCTGCAACCCGCTTTCGAGCAGCCGCAGCACCTCGTTTCGCCGGATGGACGGCTCGATCCGGAACTCCGACGACGTGATCAGCTCGAGGAGCCGGTCGCGATACCGGCTCAGCCGGAAGAAATGATTGCGCTCCCGGGTGCGGACCAGCTCCAGTGACGGGTGCTCGATGCAGTGCCCGTTGACGATCTGCGAATCCTGCTTGAACTCCTCGCAGCCGGTGCAGTAGAGGCCTTCATACTCGGCGACGAAGAGATCGTCCGGGTTCTGCCGCGCGATCCGCTCGAGCAGGTCGGTGACCGCGCACGCGTGCCGTGGTTCCGTCGTGCGGATCCAGTCGTCGTTGGTGCAGAGCAGCCGGCTCCAGAACGATTCGAAGCGGGTGGCGAGGCGGTCCACCCAGACCTGCGGCGTCGTGGACGCGCGTGCGGCGGCCTGGATGACCGACTGCGAGTGCTCGTCCATGCCCATGAGGAAATGGACGTCGTCGCCCCGCAGCCGCCGATAGCGGGCGACGCAGTCGGCGCCGACCTTCTCCAGGGCATGCCCAAGATGCGGGTCGCCGTTGGAATAATCGATGGCGGTGGTGAGATAGAACTTGGGCACGCGTCAGCTCCTCGGTCGAGCCGGAATGTTAGCCCCGGCCCGGCCCCGGTGCACGGCGGCAGCACAGTCGCTGCTGGCGCGGGCGCTGCGGCCGTTAGCTGTCGGAGGAGGGCGGACGGCGGCGCTGAGGGTCGCCGCCGCGGCGGTGGCTCTGCCTGCGATTGGTGCCATCGGGACCGGCGCCGCCGGCGGGCTCGTCTCCCGGCCGGTCGATAGCTGTGGCCGGCCCAGCGGACGCCGCCATCGATCGCGCATCGGCGCCGGGGATGAGCTCGCCGAGGATTTCGAGCTCGGCCTGGAGCGCGACCAGCGGAATGATGCGCGAGCCGTGCTCATCGCTCCGCAGAAACACCCGTTCGCGGAAGATGTCGACCGCCACCACGCGCTCGACGCCGACGGTCGTCCGGACCGCCTTTCCCTCCTTGGGGAATCGCTTTCGCGCGGTCACGTAGAACTCGTGCTCGTACTTGAGGCAGCAGAGCAGCCGACCGCACCCGCCGGAGATCTGCGCCGGGTTCAGCGAGAGATGTTGATCCTTGGCCAGCGCCAGGTTGATCGGCGACAGCTCGGTGAGCCAGGTAGAGCAGCAGTACTCGCGTCCGCAGCGTCCCACGCCCGACAGCCGCGCGGCCTCGTCGCGCACCCCGATCTGCCGGAGCTCGATCCGAGTCCGGAAGAGCGACGCCAGATCCCGCACGAGCGACCGGAAATCGACCCGCTTCTCCGCCGTGAAGTAGATCGTCAGCTTGCTGCGGTCCCACTGCCACTCGCAGTCGCTCACCTTCATCAGCAGCTCGTGCGCCCGGACCCGCTGGATCACCTTCTGCCGGCACTCCTCCTCCGATCCGCGGATCTCGTCGTGCATGCGGAGATCCTGCGGCGTCGCCGCCCGGACGATCGGCTTCGGGGGTTCGGCCGGCTGCGCAGCATCGGCGCCGCTGGCACAGCCGGCGCACGACGACGCGCATTTCTTCGCCGCGGTGTCGCCCACCGCGCTGACCCGGCCGAGGTCACGTCCGCGGTCGGCCTCCACCACCACCGGATCGTGCACCCGGAGTGGCAGGTTGTCCTCGGACCAGGTGTAGAAACCCTTGCGGGTCCCCTTGAAGCGAACCTCGACGGTCTGGCTCACTCAGACCTCGCTGTATGCGCCCATGGCGGCGTACTTGTCGGCGCGACGGCGGACCAGTTTATCCGGTTTGACTTTGCGGAGCTCGGTGACGTGGCGGATCAGCGCTTCGCGGAGCGCCTCGCCGGCAGCGTCGGGGTCGAGGTGCGCGCCGCCCACAGGCTCCGGCACGATCTCGTCGACGATCTTGAGCCCGAGCAGGTCGTCGGCCGTCAGCTTGAGTGCCTCGGCGGCCCGCTCCCGCTGGCTGGAGTCCTTCCACAGGATCGCCGCGCAGCCCTCGGGGGAAATGACCGAGTACACCGAGTTCTCCAGCATCAGAATGCGGTCGGCGACGCCGAGCGCGAGCGCGCCGCCCGAGCCGCCCTCACCGATCACGACCGCGATGCAGGGCGCCGCGATGATGCTCATCTCGAGGATGTTATGCGCCAGCGCCTCGCTCTGGCCCCGCTCCTCGGCGCCGAGTCCGGGGTACGCGCCCGGCGTGTCGATCAGTGTGATGATTGGCGCATTGAACTTGGCCGCCAGGCGCATCATCCGCAGGGCTTTCCGGTAGCCCTCCGGGTGCGGCATGCCGAAGTTCCGCTTCAGATTCTCCTTGGTGTCCCGGCCCTTCTGGTGGCCGATCACCATTACCGACGTGCCCGCAAGGCGTG
>JACDDX010000305.1 GCA_013816685.1 Gemmatimonadales bacterium | reverse complement strand
CTCCGCGTCAACGGACGACCCTCGCGCGCGGAGACCGACACCGCGGTCGAGCGCTCACTGCGGCAATCCGCGCTGTGGGGCGAGGTGAAGGACCGGCTCCACACGCCCGCGATCGCGCTCTCCGGCGGCCAGCAGCAGCGGCTCTGCATTGCGCGCACCATCGCCCCCGCACCCGAGGTCGTGCTCCTCGACGAGCCGACCGCGTCGCTCGATCCGCGGGGGACGCTCCGCATCGAGGAGCTGCTGTTCCAGCTCAAGCGTGAGTTCACGATTATCATCGTGACCCACAATCTGCAGCAGGCTGCCCGGGTGTCCGACACGACGACCTTTTTCTATCTCGGTTCGATGGTCGAGTCCGGCCCCACCCGGGAGCTGTACACCCGCCCACGGAACGAGCAGACCGAAGCCTACATCACCGGACGGTTCGGATGAGTGCCACCCTGATGCCCAACCCGCTCCCGACTCGGCGGCCCGCGCCGCCTTCGCCATCGCCGGCCGCCGACGGACCCCGACGGCCCGCCATCGAGGTCCGCGACTTCGGTTTCGCCTACGGCGACCGCGCCGTGCTTCACGATCTGCGGTTCACCATCCCCCAGCGGGCGGTGACCGCGATCATCGGCCCGAGCGGATGCGGCAAGTCCACCTTCCTGCGCTCGGTGAACCGCCTGAACGACCTGATCCCCGGCATTCGCCAGAGCGGCGATATTCTCGTGGAAGGGACGTCGGTGATCGCCCCGGGCACCGACGTCGTGGCGCTCCGGCAGCGGGTTGGCATGGTGTTCCAGCGGCCCAATCCCTTTCCCCGCTCGATCTTCGAGAACGTGGCCTACGGGCCCCGTCTGAACGGACTCGTCCAGCGCCGCGACATGCCCGACCTGGTCGAGCGCTGCCTCCGCCGGGCGGCGCTGTGGGATGAAGTGAAGGACCGTCTGAGCGGGATGGCGACCGGACTGTCGGGTGGCCAGCAGCAGCGGCTCTGTATCGCTCGCGCGCTCGGCAATCAGCCCGAGGTGCTGCTGATGGACGAGCCCTGCTCGGCGCTCGACCCGCTGGCGACGGCGCGCATCGAGGAACTCATCGTCGAGCTGAAGCGGGAGTACACCATCGTGATCGTGACGCACAACATGCAGCAGGCGGCGCGGGTCTCCGACTATACTGGCTTCTTCGATGCCGGCGAGCTCGTCGAGTTCGGTGAGACCGAACGGCTGTTCACGGCGCCCTCGCACGCGCGCACCGAGGCATACATCACCGGGAGGTTTGGATGACCGGCGAGCGGCATCGGCACTTCCACGAGGAGTTGAGTCACGTCAAGATCCGGCTGCTCACGATGTCGGGCGAGGCCGAGGCCGCGCTCTCGCTTGCAGTCGAGGCGCTGCTGGAGCGTGACGCCGACAAGGCGCTACGGGTGATCGCGGGCGACCGGATCGTGGACGGCATGGAGGTCGAGATCGAGGAGACCTGCATCAGCCTGCTCGCGCTGCAGCAGCCGATGGCGCGGGACCTCCGGATGCTCACGTCGGCCATGAAGATCGCCAACGACCTGGAGCGCGTCGGCGATCACGCGGTCAACATCGCCCAGTCGGCGGAACGGCTGATCCAGTCGCGCCCGATCGCACCCGAGCCCGAGATCGTCGAGATGGCCCGGCTCGCCCGCGACATGCTCTCCGACGCCCTGGAGGCGTTCATCAGGGGCGATGCCCGCGCCGGCCGTGAAGTCTGCCGCCGGGACGACAAGGTCGATGCCCTGCACCGCTCGGTCTTCCGAATCCTGCTGACCCACATGATGGAGGACCCGCACACCATCGGGTCGGGGATGGAGCTGTTTCTGGTGAGCAGAAATCTGGAGCGGGTCGCCGATCTCGCGACCAACATCGGCGAGGACGTCGTCTTCCTGGTCGAAGGCAAGTCGATCAAGCATCACGCGGAAGAGCCCGCCAGCGCCTGAGCGGCGCCGCCGCACACCGCGCGGCTAGCGTGACGCCCGGGTCGCGCCGAACAGCTCGCCGAGCGTCGGTGCGCCGGGGCCCATCAGCGGGGCCAGCACGGCCGTGCCCGACAGGCCGATCCGGTTCGCGCCAGCCGCCAGCAGCGCCAGTGCGGCTTTGGCGCTTCGGATGCCTCCCGACGCCTTGACCCCCAGCTCCCGGCCGACGGTGCGCCGCATCAGCCTGACCGCGTCCGGGGTCGCGCCGCCGGCAGGGTGGAACCCGGTCGAGGTCTTCACGAACCTCGCGCCGGCCTCCTGGGCCAGTGCGCACCCTAGTTCGATCCGGGGCGCGTCGAGCGCCGCGGTCTCCAGAATGACCTTGACGGCCACGCCCTCCGCCGCCGCCACGACTCCGCGAATATCGTCCGCCGCTCCGATCGCGTCGCCCTCCAGCAGCCGGCCGAGCTGGATCACCATGTCCACCTCGGCGGCCCCGTCGGCGCGCGCCCGCGCCGTCTCTTCGGATTTGGCGGCGGTCACCATCGCGCCCAGGGGGAACCCTACCACGGCCACCACCAGCACTCCCGACCCGTCCAGCCGGTCGGCGCAGGCCCGTACCCAGGTCCCGTTCACACAGACGGCCTTCACCTCGTAGTCCATCGCCTCGTCGCAGAGCCGCCGGATGGAATCGCTCGTCGCGT
>JACDDX010000016.1 GCA_013816685.1 Gemmatimonadales bacterium | reverse complement strand
ACCCAGGACCGGTGGACGCGGGCGCCGCCCCCGCCGGCGCGGAGGCGACCGCACCCTCCGCTCGGCCTTGGCCCCCGGTCCCTGGATTGCTCGGCCGCCGCGACGGTGGAGCGGCCGCGGGGCGCTCGTCCTCGGATACCGACTTGAGGAAAGTCATCTCATCAAACGCGTTCGCTGCCACTCCGTGCCCGGCCGGCGCCCCGGTGGCTGTACGAGCCTGGTTTCCGGGAGCCTGATTCGAGGCGGCCTCAGGACCGGTCGCGTGGTGAGCCGGTGCGGGGGGCGCGGGCGCGTGCTGCGGCGCGGGTGCTTGAGAGGGCGGCTGCTGGTATGCCGGTGCTTGAGCCACCGGCGACACCGAGACCGGATCCGGCGAAGGCTCGGGCTCATACATCTGGTGGGTGACCGTGGTGGCCGGCGCCTGCGGAGCGACCGTTGCGGCCGGGGCCGGCCGGCGCGGGGCCGAGATCAACTGCTGGACTTCCGCGAGCCGGGCGATCTCGTCGCCCTCGGTCCGGAGCTCGCCGCGCAGTCGCTCCAGCTGCTCCTGGGCCACGTCGCTGATCCGATTCCATTCCTCGTCGGAGAACTCGCCCACCGCATACCGCACCTCGGCCTCGGAGAGCGCTTCCTCCGCCGTGCGGCGCTCGCGGTCGAGTTCGGCCTGTGCGGACTGGTGCCGCTCGAGCTCGGCGTTGATGGTGGCGGCGTGCCCGCGCAGCTGCTGAATGACCCCCTGCAGACGCGCTTCGTAGTCGGTGCGCACCTTCTGCCGCACGGCTGGCGGTGCTTTCTCACCCGCCGCATCCAGCCGCTGGATCCATTGCTCGTACTGCGCCCGCTGCTCGAGCAGGCTCTCGATGGTCGCGTCAGTCTCCGGAGTCGGTGGGGCCATGACGGGGCGTTCCTCTCAGCCGCTCGAGGGCGTGGATTTGATCGGGTGTGAGACGGGTGATCCGGCCGAGCGATCGGGCCGCCAGCAGAATGCGCGCCGCGTGCTCCAGACTTTCCATACGGATCTGTGCGAGGTCCAGGGTCGGTCCCCAGGCGAGGGCGCCGTGGTTGGCGAGCAGTACCGCGTCATGTCGATCGAGAAACGGTTCTGCGGCATCGCCGAGCGCCGGCGTGCCGGTGGTGGCATACGGCACCAGCGGCACCTGACCCATCAGCAGCGTGATCTCGGGGAGGACATCGCCGGGGATCGATTCGCCCGCCACCGCGAAACCCGTAGCGGTCGGCGGATGCGCGTGGACCACCGCCCCGCAATCTGGACGCCGCCGGTAGACCCGTAGATGCAAATCTAATTCGCTGCTCGCCCGGCGGGAGCCGGTGAGGTGCCGGCCGTCCAGCCCGACCTCGACCATGTCGTCGGGGGTGAGCTCGGCCTTGAGGAGCCCGCGCGGAGTGACGAGCAATCGGTTGGGCGCCAGCCGCACCGAGACGTTGCCGTCGGCGCCCGCGATGAGACCCGCCTGCCAGAGTGCCCGGCAGCAGCGCACGATGCCGGTGGCGGCAGTGGCGCGATCCGGCGTCAGTCGCCCCGCTGAAAGACGACCTGTCCGCGGACGATCGTGGCGTCCGCCCGGCCGGTGAGCTGCCGTCCGCCGAATGGCGTGTTGCGACTCTTCGAGTGGAAGGACTCGGGCCGCACCTCCCACCGTGCGTCGGGATCGATGATGACGACATCCGCCGGCGAGCCGGGCGCGAGGGAGCCGCCCGGCAGGTTGAAGATCCTGGCCGGCGCGGCGCTCATCCGGACGAGCAGCGTCGGCAGATCGAGGAGGCCGCCGCCCACCAGCTCGGTGATGGCCAGCCCAAGCGCGGTCTCGAGGCCGATGATCCCGTTCGGCGCATCATCGAACTCGCGCTCTTTCGCGTCGTAGTGGTGGGGCGCGTGATCGGTGCAGATCACGTCGATCGTGCCGTCGCGCAGTCCCTCGCGCACCGCGTCCCGATCCTCGGGCTCGCGGAGTGGCGGATTCATCTTCGCGTTGGTGTCGTACCCTTCGCAGGCGGCGTGTGTCAACGTGAAGTGGTGGGGACACGCCTCCGCCGTCACCCGCAGGCCCTTCTCCTTGGCTCGACGTATCAGCTCGACCGAGCCTCGCGTGCTCATGTGACAGAGATGCACGTGACCGCCAGTGAGCTCGGCCAGCAGGATGTCGCGCGCCACCATGATCTCTTCCGCCGCGGCTGGCACGCCCTTGAGGCCGAGCCTGGTCGAGACCAGCCCTTCGTGCATGGCGCCGCCGGCGGCGAGCGTCGGATCCTCGCAGTGGTCGGCGACCGGGATGTTGAAGGTCCGGGCGTATTCGAGCGCGGTCCGCATCAGGTGGCTGGAGACCACCGGCTTGCCGTCGTCGCTCACCGCCACCGCGCCGGCGCCGACCAGTTCCCCGAACTCCGCGAGCTGCATTCCCTTCTGCCCCAGCGAGACCGCCCCGATCGGATAGACCCGCGCCCGGCCGGCGCGCTGTGCCTGGCTCACGATGAAGCCGACCGCCGCCTGGTTGTCGGTGACCGGATCGGTGTTCGGCATCGCGCACACGGCGCTGAACCCGCCGGCGGCGGCGGCCATCGCACCCGAGGCGACCGTCTCGACATCCTCCTGCCCGGGCTCGCGCAGGTGGACGTGCAGATCGATGAGTCCCGGCGCCACGATCTTGCCGGACGCATCGACGACGATGGCGTCGTCAGGCCGACCGAGCCCGCGCCCGGTCTCTGCAATCTTCCCCTCCAGCATCACTACGTCCGCGACGTCGTCGGTGCCCCGGCCCGGATCGATGACGCGGCCGCCCTGGACGACGATCGGCCTCACCGCTCCTCCCCCCGGCCGGCGCGCACCGCCAGATCGGGTTTGCCGCCCGCCAGCAGGTAGAGGACCGCCATGCGCACGGCGACGCCGTTGGTCACCTGCGGCAGGATGACGCTGTGCGGGCCATCGGCCACGTCGCTGTCGATCTCGACCCCCCGGTTCATCGGCCCCGGATGCAGGATGACCAGGTCCTTCGGCGCCCGCGCGAGCCGCTCGGTGGTGACGCCGAAGACGCGGTTGTATTCGCGGAGTGACGGCAGGAACCCGCCCTGCATCCGCTCGAGCTGCAGCCGGAGGACGTTGAGCGCGTCGGCCCACTGGATCGCATCCTCGATGCGAGGCAGCACGGTGACACCCAGCTCGCTCACATTGCGGGGGAGCAGGCTCGCCGGCCCGCATACGGCCACTTCGGCACCGAGCTTGAGCAGTCCCCAGATGTTGCTGCGCGCCACGCGGCTGTGCAGGATGTCGCCGCAGATGGCGACCTTGAGCCCGCGGATCCGCCCGAACTTGTCGCGCAGCGTGAGCATGTCGAGCAGCCCCTGGGTCGGGTGCTCGTGTTTGCCATCACCGGCATTGATGACGTTGCTTCGGATCCGGCGGCCCAGGAACTGGGCCGCGCCCGAGGCGCCGTGACGGATCACGACCATGTCGATCCGCATGGCCTCGAGGTTCCGCGCCGTGTCCACCAGCGTCTCGCCTTTGCTCACCGAGCTGCCCGACGACGCCACATTGACGGTATCCGCACTGAGCCGCTTCTCGGCGAACTCGAACGAGATGCGCGTGCGGGTGGAAGCCTCGAAGAAGAGATTGACGATGGTCTTGCCGCGGAGCGCCGGCACTTTCTTGATCTGACGCTCGCTCACCTCCTTGAACGGCTCGGCGGTATCGAGAATCAGTTGCAGCTGCTCGGCGCTCAGCTCCTCCAGCCCGACCAGATCCTTGCCCAGCGCCGCGGTCATCGCGCGGCCTCCGCGGGTCCACTCTGCCGTACGAGTTCGACGGCGTCGCGGCCGTCGAGCTCGCTCACCAGCACGTCCACCCGGTCTCCCGGAGCAGCCGTTGCCGTCGTGCCCACGATATCGGCCTGAATCGGCAGCTCGCGTCCGCCGCGGTCGATGAGGACGCAGAGCAGGATGCGGCGAGGCCGACCGAAATCGGCGCACTCATCGAGGGCCGCGCGCACCGTCCGGCCGGTGTAGAGCACGTCGTCCACGATGACCACCGTGGTCCCTTCCAGATCGGGGAGCCGGGTCTCGCCTACGACCGGCCGCGGCCCGATGGTCTGGAGATCGTCGCGGTAGAGCGTGATGTCGAGCTTGCCCACGGCGACGTCGCCGCCCTCGGCCTGATCGATGAGCCGCTTGAGCCGGTCGGCGAGCTCGACGCCTCGGCGCTGCACGCCGACGAGCACGAGGTCATCGGTACCACGGGCCCGCTCGACGATTTCGGTGGCCATGCGTGCGAGCGTCCGGCCGAGGGCGCGGTCGTCGAGGAGAATCGTCCGGTCTGGCATTGGCGCGTGAAGGTAAGGCGCGCGCCGTGGCTCGGCAACTCGACTCCGCCCCGCCTCCGCATCCTCCCTCATCAACATCGTGCCTGCCCGCCGCGATATGAGACAGCCTCAGAGCTGCGCGGCCCGAACCGGACGTTCATGTAAGGATCCGCGCGCGGACGCCGACCGGCGAATCGAGGCTTGATGTCCACTTGACCGCGGCTCGCCACCATGGCTGCCAAGGTCGTCATCCAGCACCGCCGACGCAAAAGGAGCGCAGCGCGATGAGCACGGCAGGGACCGGGAGCCTCGAGTGGGTGGACCGTCTGGCAACGGCAGTCGCTCTGTTCTGGCTGATCCTGTTTGTCGCCTGCAGCGCTCCGACCGATGCGGACGCGTGGCATATCGAGCCCGGCCCGCAGGGCGGCCGCTCCATCGAGCCGGGCGACACCGTCACTCTCGCACTCGTGTCCGGTATGGGCAGTCGTTCAACGCTGACGGGCAATCGGGTGGCGTGGACGTCGAGCGAGAAACAGGTGGCGACGGTTTCCGCCGACGGCGTGCTGACCGCAGTGTCTCCGGGACGGACTCAGGTCACAGCCTCAGCGGACGATGCGTCGGTGACGGACACGTTCATCGTTCGTGCGACGCAAGCCACGATCCATCTCGACCGCGACAGCGCGACGCTCGTTCCCGGCGGTGAGGTGCAGATCGTCGCGACGGTGACCGACCGAAATGGCCTGACGATCGTCCGCGCCCCGCTCGTCTGGACCAGCGGCGACAGCAGCGTGGCGAGCGTCACTGAGGGTGGTCTGATTCAGGCCCTCCGCGCCGGTTCATCCCGGATCGCGGCGACGTCCAGCGGTGCATCAGCGGCGCTCGGAGTGACCATCATCCCCGCGCCGGGCGTGATCGAGATTTCGGGGGTCGAAGACTCGATGTACGTGGGGGACACGCTGCGGGTGACGGCGCAGGTCCGCGATGCGGCGGGCGCAGCCGTGAATGGGGCGCCGATCTCCTGGACCAGCGGTGACACACGGATCGGCAGCGTGTCGCCCACCGGGCTGATCGAGGCTCGCGAGGCGGGTCACCTTCTGATCCGGGCGCAGTCAGGCACACTGTCGCGCGGGGCAGGCATCTCCATCATCAGACATGTCGACCGCGTAGCGATCACGCCCACGGCGCTGACGCTGCGCGTCGGTGACCGTATCAGAATCCATGCGAAGCTGCGAGATGCGGCCGGCACGGTCCTCGAGGGCCGGACCGTTGTCTGGAGCAGTGACGACAGCACCATCGCGACTGTGAACGACAACGGTCGGGTCACGGCCTTCGCCCCCGGTCACACCCGCATCCTCGCCGTCAGCGAAACCGAGACGGCCCACGCCGACGTGACCGTCGCGACGCCACAGCCGACGCCTGGCACCACGGTGACCTTGGTGGGCGCGGGGGACATCGGCACCTGCCTCGGCGATGGCGATGAACGGACGGCGAAACTGCTCGACAAGATTCCCGGCACCGTGTTCGTGGCGGGTGACAACGTCTATGAGGACGGCACCCTGAAGGAATTTCAGCGCTGCTACGGGCCGACCTGGGGCCGCCACAAGCACCGCACGCGTCCAGCGCCTGGCAATCACGAATACAACACACCCGGCGCCGCCGGATACTTCGACTACTTCGGCGCCTCCGCCGGTGACCCATCCCGGGGGTACTACAGCTATGACCTCGGCGCGTGGCACGTGGTGATGCTGAACAGCAGCGTTCCGGCGAGGCCCGGTTCCAGCCAGGCTCGCTGGCTCGAGGACGACCTCGATCGTCATCCGAGCGCGTGCACCGTCGCCATATGGCACCACCCACTCTACAGCGCCGAGAGCAGCTCGCCCCGGATGCAGACGGCCTGGGAGCTTCTGCTGGCCCATGGCGCGGAGCTGGTCATCAACGGCCACGCCCACAGTTACCAACGCTATGCGCCGCAGGACGCGGCCGGCCGCCCGGATCACGACACGGGCATCCGGGAGTTCATCGTCGGCACCGGCGGACGCGGTGTCGGTGGCGCGAACCGGGCACCCGCCGCGAACAACGAAGCATTCTACGCCGGGGGCCTCGGAGTCCTGAAGCTCACTCTGCACCCGACTTCGTACGATTGGGAGTTCGTACCCGAACCGGGACAGCGCTTCAGCGACACCGGGAGCGGCACGTGCCACTGACGGGTGTCGTGCGGGCACCACGACCGGGCCGCGGGACGGTGCGGTGCAACTACGCTCCTGTGACGGCGCCGGCGGAAAAGGGATGGCCACCAACCTGACCCCACGCCCATCGGCGGCTCTCGCATCGCCTTGTCGCTGATGAAGCTGCATCGAGGGGGCGCTTCCGGCCGGTTCCGCAGCCCGAGTGCAGTCCGACTCCCGGCGTGACGGTTGCGTTTGGGAGGGAAGAACACCCATCTCCCCCTACCACCGACGGAACCGATGCCTTCGTCCCGATGGTACCGCCCGGAGCCCCGGCCCCGGCGGCTGTGGAACTCTGCGCTCGCCTGCTGGTCGTGCCTGTTGGCAGGAGGCGCGCTGCTGATCTCCTGCTCCGGCGGAACCGAGCCCTCTCCAGTCGCAAGCGTCCGGCTGACGCCCGCGGACGGCCTCTCGGCCCAGCCCGGCGATACCGTGCGAGTCCAGGCCGAAGTGCTCGACGCCCAGGGGGAGGCAGTGGACGGGGTCACGGTCGTCTGGCATACCAGCGCCGAAGCCGTCGCGACGGTCAATCCGTCGGGCCTGGTTACGGCGATCGGCCAGGGCAGTGCCACGGTCACAGCCTCTGCGCAGGGAGTGGCGGCAATCCTGGGAGTCCAAGTCGGCACCGGCATCAGTGCTGTCGCCGTCACACCAAGTACCGAGACGCTGGTCGTGGGTCAGAACGCCCAGCTCGAGGCTGCGGCACGCAACGCTTCGGGCGATGCGCTTCCTGGCGCGGCGGTCGTCTGGCTCAGCAGTGACACGCTGATCGCCGGGGTCTCGTCGTCGGGCCTGGTCATGGCTGTCGGACCCGGAAACGCAATCATCACCGCCTCGGCGGATGGCAGGACGGGTCAGGCGCAGATCCACGTGGTGCCCGCCGTGGCATCGGTCCAGATCGAAAGCGCGTCCGAGCAGCTTTTCACCGGCGACAGCGTGCGACTGAACGCCGTGCTTCGCGATTCCGACGGCACGGTGATCGAGAACCGGAACATCACCTGGTCCAGCAGCGATTCCGCCGTCGTATCCGTCTCGACCGCAGGAGTCGTGAAGGCGCTCTCAGCGGGAGCCGCGAACGTCACGGCGCTTGCAAACGGCGCCTCGTTCGCCGTTCGCGTGGTGGTGCGTCGCCATGTCGCCGCGGTCAGCGTTGCGCCGAGCACACTCGTGCTCCGGAGCGGTGAGGCCGACACCGTTGTGGCGACTCTCCGCGACGATCTCGGCAACGAACTCAGCGATCGCTCGATCGCCTGGGTTTCCTCCGATCAGAGCGTACTCGCCGTCTCGTCTGCCGGCATCGTGACCGCCATTCGTGCGGGCACCGCGATCGTGACCGCCTCGGTCGAGGGCCGCTCGGCCCAGAGCGCCGTGACGGTGCTGGCACCGGTCGCGCGCGTGGTGCTGAGCAGCGCAACGGGCGACCTCACCGTCGGCGGCCAGGTGCAGGTCACCGCTGTCCTCACCGACAGCGACGGCAACGTCCTGACTGGTCGCGCGGTGGCGTGGGAAACCCGCGATCCATTCGTCGCGTCCGTCACCCGGGAGGGCCGCGTCACCTCGCTCTTCGAGGGCACGACCCTCGTGGAGGCACGGAGCGAGGGTGTCGAGGGTGAGCTCGCGATTCGTGTCGCGGCTCGGGCCGACAGCGTGGCCACGCTCGTAGGCGCCGGCGACATCGGCACCTGCAGCGGTGATGGCGACGAGGCCACGGCCAAACTCCTGGACCAGATCCCGGGCGTCGTCTTCGCCGCGGGCGACAACGTGTACAACGACGGGACAGCCGAGGAATTCGCCAACTGTTACGGGCCCACCTGGGGCCGTCACAAGGCGCGCACGCGGCCGGTCGCGGGCAACCACGAGTACAACACGCCCAACGCGACCGGCTACTTCGACTACTTCGGCCCGGCCGCCGGCGATCCGACCACGGGGTACTACAGCTACGAACTCGGTGCCTGGCACGTCGTGGTGCTGAACAGCAACATCTCGTCGAAAATCGGCTCTGCGCAGGCGACCTGGCTTGCGGCCGATCTCGACGCCCACCCGGCCGCGTGCACGGTCGCCATGTGGCACCACCCGCTGTTCAGCACCGACAGCGGCTCGAACCGCACACGGGATGCGTGGCAACTGCTGTACGACCACGGCGCGGAGATCGTGCTGTCGGGCCATCAACACAACTACCAGCGGTATGCTCCCCAGACGGCCGCGGGTCAGGTGGACCCTGCGGCCGGAATCCGCGAATTCGTGGTGGGGACCGGCGGCCGTAGCATCGGCGGTGCCACGCGGACGCCGATAGGGAACAATGAGGTGTACTATACGGGCGGATTCGGCGTGTTGAAGCTGACGCTGCAGCCGAACTCGTACGCCTGGGAATTCGTCTCCGAAGCTGGCAAGACGTTCGGCGACAGCGGCGAGACCTCCTGCCACTGAGCTGCTGACCCGGGTATCGCGTTGAGCGCCGGCCCGGCTGCTTGCGTGCGGTGAGGGTCGGGGTCATTGTACCAGGCGTGAGCGCCCACTCGTTCCTTCGCCGTCACAGCGCCGTCAGCCACTCGATGACGTTAATTCTGGTGCTGATGTTCGGTCTGGCCGCAGCCGCGCCCGGCGCCGCCCGGAGCTGCCGGACCAGCGGCCACGAGGCGACGCACGGCGCCGGGCATGCGGGCCATCGGAGCGGCGAGCCGCACCACGATTCGGGCTCGGATCCGGCCGGTGCCCCGTGCGAGTGTATCGGACATCCGTGCGTTCGCACGGTGGCGGTGCTTCCCGATGCCATGGCGATTGGCGAGCTGCGCCCGGTGTACGTATTGCAGACAGTGCCTTCACCCTGCACCCTCCTTCCCTGCCCGGCCCCGGTTCATCTCCTTCCCTTCGCTCTGCCTCCTCCCGTCGCATCGCTCTGACACTCGGTCTGAAATAGTCGCTCGTATCGTTCGGTGGTGCGGGCTTCACCTGTTCTGACGCCGCGCTTCGGCTCTCGAAGCAGCGGCGGGCGAGCATGCGATGCAAGACGATCGTTGGACGTGCCGGCGGGGTGCGGCGCTTCTCTGCGCCATCGCCGGCCTCACCGTGACGGCCGCGCCTGCCGTGGCACAGCGCGGCGCCGCGAGGCGGCCCGACACGACCAGAGCCGCGGCGGACACGACGCCGAGGAAACTTCAGACCATCACCGTGGTCGGCACGCGTGCCCGGGACGTCGCGCCGCCGGTTTCCACGATCGACGTGCCTGCCGAACAGCTGCTCCGGACACCGTCGACGAACGCGTACGATCTCGTGCGCCGCGCGACGGGCATCGAGGTTCACGAGCAGGGCCAGGGTCCGGGGTTCGCCTCCGATGCAGTCATCCGCGGCTTCACCTCCGACCATTCGTCGGACGTGCTGCTGACCATCGACGGCGTACCGATCAACCTGCCGCTCCACGGACATGTGGAAGGCTACGCCGACTGGAGCATCCTGAGTCCGGCGTCGGTCAGCGCGATGCGGGTGATCACCGGTCCGGCGAGCCCGGTGTACGGCGACTTCGCGCTGGGCGGCGTGGTGGAAGTGACCACCGCCCCGGATGCCAACGGCCGCGCGGGTGCTTTCGGCGGCTCCACCTATGGCGACGTGACGGGCTGGGCACGCGCCGGGCGCCGGGCGACGAGCGGCGGCGGCGTGTTGACGCTCGACGGCCGGCGGGAGGAGGGCTGGCGGGACAATGCCGGCTACAGGCTCGGCAACGCCGTAGCGCGCGGCTGGCGCCGCGCCGGGACCGGCCGGGTCGAGGGTGGAGTGCTGCTCTACGGCTCGAGCTGGGACTCGCCCGGATTCGTCTCGGTGGACCGCTACAATCTCCGCGATCTCGATCGCGCCAACGATCCCACCGACGGCGGCAACGCGGAGCGGTTGATCGTCCATGGACGCTATGCACGCCCGGTGTCGACCGGCGGCACGCTCGACTTCACCGCCTGGGGGCAGGGCGTGCGATCCCGGGTCTTCCTGGGAGTGCCCGACGACGGCGAGCTGGCGCAGACCGAGGAGCGCGATCGCCGTCTGGCGGCCGGCGCGCAGGCGGAGCTCCGGTGGGATACCGGTGCGGGCGAGTTCAGCGCTGGGGTCGAAGGCCGGGCGGACGGGATCAGGTATGAGCTCTATCACACGGCAGCGCGAGTCCGGCAGGACGCTGAGCAGGACGACGACGGCCGATTTCTTTCGGGCGGCGCGTTCGCGCGCTGGCGGGGTCTGCTGGGTCATCGGGTAGCATACGATCTGGGTGCCCGCGCCGACCTCCTGCACTACGCGAGTCTCGACCGGCTCACCGCCGGCACCGACCGGGTCAGCGCCACACCCTTGGTGTTCGCCCCCAAGCTCGGTCTTCGATTCCTGACCGGCGGTCCGGTCGCGCTGCTGGCCTCCGTCAGTCGCGGCTTCCGTGGTGCCGTGGGCGTCATCCATGATCCGGGCCGTCCGCCCGTCGTGGCGTGGGCCAAGGAAGTCGGCGCACTTTTCGATGACGGCCGGCTGCGCGCGCAGCTCGCGCTCTTTCACACGGCGGTTGCCCGCGAGCGGATCCAGGACCCGGTGACCCGCGAGATCAGCGACGAAGGCAAGAGCGTCCGTCGCGGCGCCTCGCTCGACGCCACCTACGCGCTCACCGACGGCCTGCGGCTCACCGCCGAAGGCACCCTCAACGATGCCAGGATCACCGAGGCCGGTGCGGGCCGGGCTGGCAGCTTGGCGGTTCCCGAAACGTCACTTTTCGTGAACCACGATCTTCGCCCCAGCTTCCACGAAGAGCCGCTGGTGCCCGGGGCCCGAGTGCCCGGCGTCACCCGCTTCTTCGGGCGAGCCGGGGCGGAGCTCACGCTGACCCCCGCGGCCATTGCACGGGCCATGTTGCGCTTCACCGGACCCTACACCCCGATCGGCGAGCCGTCGGTCCGCACGCGCGCCTACGCCGTGATGGACGTCGGCGCCACCATCCGACTCGGTGCGGTCAGCGGCGCGCTGGATCTGGATCTGTTGAACCTGTTGGACGCGCGGTATCCCGAGCTGCGGGCCTCGGGCTTCGTGAACCCCGGCTCGCCCCGCGCGCTCCGCGCCGTGATTCGCTTCGGGCAAGCCGGATGATCGTGGGCCGAACCCACCATGTGCAGGAAGGACCAAAACCGATGCGAGTCGGACAACTCTCGTTCGCCATGGGGCTGCTTCTCGTGCCCCTCATGATCACCGCCTGCGGTGACGACGAAGCCGCGCCGGAGCAGCACGGGACACCAGTCGACGCGCGGCTCTTCGTGAACGGCACCGACGTCTCGGCCGGGCTTGCGCTGGCCGTGGGCGAGACCGTGCGCGCCGAAGTCAGGTTCTACAACGAGCAGGGCGATGAGATCACCGGGATCGATGCCGAGCACTTCACCGCGCTGACCGTCATCCCGGCAGCGCTGGTCACCGTCGCCGACGTGCCGGGCGAGCACTTTCAGAAAGATCTGACCGCGGCGGCCGCCGAAGGCGCCGGCACCTTCCGCATCGGGTACGGCCACGACGCGGCGGCCGACGAGGCCGAGTTCGGGCCGTTCGATGTGGTGGTGGCGGCGCCGGCGTTTGCGACGATCGGAGACGGTCGGTAGGAGCTGCACGGAGTGCGGACGGACAGGGCGGGATTCGAACCCGCGATACGTGTTAGCGTATACACGCTTTCCA
>JACDDX010000304.1 GCA_013816685.1 Gemmatimonadales bacterium | reverse complement strand
GCCGACACCCGGGCGGTCCCAGACGCCCTGAAGCGCTGGATACGCTATTCGGGCCGGAAGAAGGGCCTGCCGCGCCCCGCGATCGAGGAGACGCTGGCGGCCGTCGATCAGTTCGCGCCCGACTTCGGCCGGGCGGCGGCAGATCCGTCGTCGCCTGGCCCCGCGAAGTCGCTCGTCGACGCGCTGATGACCGAGGGCGTTGACCTCACCGACAAGCAAGCGCTCGACGCGTGGATCGAGGAGTTCAATGCACGTCCCAGCGCCGAGCGCGACGCCATTCTCGGCATGGCGGGCGGCCCGAATAGACGGGCACAGCCGAGGCTCGCGCCGGGGCGCGCTGAGCCGAAGGCGTCCCGAGCCGGAGAACGCCGCAGCGTCGATGGCGTTGCAGCGCGGCGGGTGTGGGCAAGCCCGCCGCGACGCGGCACCCTTCGCGAAGTCGACCTGGCGGCGTCATCTGGATCGGACGCTCCGGACGGATGCCGAGCACGACAACCGCGGCCGGCCCCATCGCGGGCTCGACCTCGCGAGCCCGTTGACCGAAGTCTCAGACCCCACACCAGTGAACCCACGCGCCGTCCACCGGCGGGACCTGCTCGGCGGGCTCATCCACGAGTATGACGGAGCCGCGGCGTGACGAATCGGGGTTTTCGACCCCCAACGGGCTCGAGACTCTCACAGTCATAGCTGTCGCCGCGGCTCCCGACAGGCGACTCGACCGGTCACTCTGAATTGGCGCTGAAGATTTCGGATCGGCGGGGAAATCCAATCACGTTGGAAACGCGTGCCAACGTTCACCGCCGGGGTGAACCGAGGATGTTCAAGACGGTTCGACGAGCAGTCGCATCCGCAGGCGCAGTCGTGTTCGCCCTCAGCTTGTTTGCCGGGACGGCGTTGGCCAGCCAGCCCGGGGCATCCTGTGGCGCCGACGGGGCCACGATGAGTCCTCCCGGCTTCCCCAGCGGTGGATTCGCCAACGCCGAGACGCACTACGCGGGCAGCGCGGGCACGGCCTCGCTGGCCCACAGCAACAGCTCCGACGCCGCATCGCAGTACGACATCGCCTGCGTCCACTTCACGGCCGCTCACTCCTGATCCGCCGTTCAAAGCCACTCAAATCGACCCGTCGATGCTGGCTGCGAGCTTCGGCCGCAGCCAGCGAGTCGCCATCGAGAACGCCCGCTGACCTTCGTCGAGCTTTTCGAGGGCTGGACCTTCGCAGGCTCCGTGACGTCGTCACTCAGGCTGGCAACGACCGACGGCTTGCACAGATCCTGGCCGACGAACGCGTCGCCGATCCAGCGTTCCTCGTCAGCCGCTCCCAGGCGCGACGCTCCCCAGCCGTCCGCCGGCGCGAGAAACGCGTCAGCCGCGCAGCTTCTCCCGAAGGCCGGCCACTGCATCATCCGCTGTGGCGCCGCGGACCGACAGTTCGACGCCCTCCGGCCCGATCGAAACCGCAAACCAGTCGGTGGATCGCTCCGCCGGGTCGAGGCTGTCGGAGGCGCAGCGGAGGCTGTCCAGCTGCCAGCCCTCCGGGAGCCATGAAGGGGCGTCTCGCCAGATCGCCGAAAGATCGGGGGTGTCGCCCGGGACGAGCTCACGGGCGTGATACTCGTTGAATGCCGACCGAAACCCCGTCTCCCAGAACGTCGGACGGGCGCGCCGCTCCGGTACTGAGTCGTTGCCGTAGGCCCGGGTCCAGATCATCGCCCACGGGCGCGGCACTCCCGCCGCGATCAGCCGATCGACGGTCATCAACCGCGCGATGAGGAAGGCTTGTCGTTCGGGATTCGTCATGGCGACGGCTCGCATGACTCGAGCTCATCAATGTCACGCACGTCCCCCATCCTACTCAGAAAGGCCTGACGGCCGCGCCGAGACGGCCTTTGCATACCGGCAGGCCAATGGGCCGGGACGGGTCGTCAAGCGCCCGGACGGCGGGGGGACCGCCCGGCCGTCGCCGGTCGCTGGAGGCCACGACGATCTTTGGCACCCTGGTGTGGATCATCAACTTCTTCATCCTCCCGGACGTGATCGGTCGCCCGTGGTTCAAGGAAGCGCCGATGGTCGCCCAGTTCATCTACCACGCGTTCTTCTACGCACACCGTTGGGCATCTGCCCCGCCATGCGAATGGGCCTCACCCGCACTGAGCGAGGCGGTGGCCATGGGGAGGCCAATGGGGGGCGAGGTCGCCGATCCCTGACTTGCCGCCCGACGCGCGGCCACGGTTGCCCGAAGGTCCTCGCCGGCCAACCCCGACATTCCGCTCTTCCTCGGCTGCGTGCGGCTCGGGGCCAGGGTGCCGCCATCGCCATCCGTGCCCCGGACACGTGAGGACGGCCAAGTCCACCTTGACGAGGCGACCTGCGAAGCAGTGCCGTGGGCGAGTGGCCTTGGCAGCCACGCTGCTATGGGTGTCTCGGGCTGCCCATTATGTGCTCTTCGGCGCGGACGAGACGAAGTGGAGGGTGTACAGCCCGGGCGTGGTCTGGATGAGGAGCGCCTGGCCGCTTCCGACTCAGATCGCGGGCAAGGCGGTCGGGCGCGGCGCGGCGAATCCGATCCGATCGAGGTAGATCCCGAGGACGGTGCCGTAGAAGAACGTGTGCGCGATGAACTGGACGACAGGATTTGCCATGGCGAA
>JACDDX010000303.1 GCA_013816685.1 Gemmatimonadales bacterium | reverse complement strand
GCCCGGGCTGCGGCGGCTGGCCTGGCACCACCACCCCCGGTGCCGGCTGCGGACCCGCGCCGCCCAGCACGCCGGAGTTGAAGGGCGAATGGACCGGACAGAACGCCGCGGGCTCGGTGCCGCGGATGAACGACTCGATGTAATGCACGTCCTTGGGACAGAACGGCGTCGCCTTGTAGCCGGTCGTCTTGTCGATGTCGAGCGCGGTGAGGCCGTCGGGGCGGGGCCAGGCCTTGGGGATCGCGCGGCGCTCATAGATCTCGCGCATCATCGCGGTCCACGCCGGCGCGGCGAGCACGCCGCCCTGCGCGTTTGCCTTGATCTTCTGCGGCTGGTCGAACCCGATCCACACGCCGGTGACGAGCTCGGGGGTGAAGCCGATAAACCAGACATCGAAGCCATCATTCGTCGTGCCGGTCTTGCCGCCGGCCGGAAAGTTGATGCGCGCCCCCACCGTGCCGACCGCGGTGCCGTGCCGAACGACATCACGCAGCGCGTCGGTGAGGAGCCAGGCGTGCAGCGAATCCATGACCGGCACCGTCCGGATCGATGGCTGCCAGACGATCTTGCCGGCGCGATCCTCGACGCGCAGAATCGCGCTGGGCGTGCTGCGGATGCCGAGGTTGGCGAAGCTGGTGTAGGCCGAGATGATCTCAAGCGGAATGACGTCGGCGGAGCCGATATGGATCGATGGAACCGGCGGTATGCGCGTGGTGATACCGAACTTGGTCGCCTCGCTGATGACCGTCTGCTCGCCCATCTCCATGCCCAGCTTGATTGCCACGATGTTGCGCGACAGGTAGAGCGCACGCCGGAGGGTCATCGGACCCTCGAACTCGAGATCGTAATTCTGCGGCGTCCACGGCGGCTCGGCCGGGTCCACTTCAACGCTCAGCGGATCGTCCACCATCACGTAGGACAGCGGGTAGCCGGCTTCGAGGGCGGCCGCGTAGACGAACGGCTTGAAGGTCGAGCCCGGCTGGCGGAGCGCCTGGGTGGCTCGATTGAACTTGCTGTCCTCGAAGTCGCGCCCGCCGATCATCGCCCGGATGTATCCGGTCTTCGCTTCGAGCGTGACGGACAAGCCCTGGAGGTATGGGGTCGGTCTGCGCAGTCCGCCGTCCGGCGCCTCGGCCTTGGCGTCCAGATACTGGCGGTAGGTGCGGTGCGGAAACTTGCCGTCGGCTCCGCTCTCGATGGCTTCCAGCCGCGCCTCGAGTGCGCGCTCGGCGGCCTGCTGCATGTCCAGATCGAGCGAGGTGTAGATGCGGTAACCCGAGGTGTAGAGCTGCTGGCCAAAGCGCGCCTCGAGCTGCTGGCGCACGTATTCCACGAAATACTCGGCGACGCCGCTGAAGTCCGAGTGCGACGACAGCAGCAGCGGGTACGACTTCCACCGCTCCGCCTCGTCGCGGGCGAGGATGTCGTCATCGCGGAGCAGATTGAGCACCGTGTTGCGGCGCTGGATGTTCAGGTTCGGGTTCTTGCGAGGGTTGTAGCGGGTCGGGGCCTTCGGAATGGCGGCGAGGGTCGCGGCTTCGGCGACGTTGAGGTCGCGGACGGACTTGCCGAAATAGCGTTGCGACGCCGCCTCCACGCCGAACGCGCCGTTCCCCAGGGGAATCTGATTGAGATAGAGCTCGAGGATGCGATCCTTGGTGTAGGTCCGCTCGATGTCCGTCGCCACGTGGGCTTCGCGGAGCTTGCGGCTCAGCGTCTTGTCGCGGCCGCTGATGTCGTCCGGCCAGAGGTTCCGGGCAAGCTGCATGGTGATGGTGGAGAAGCCTTCGGCAAGCCGGGCCTTGAACACGTTGTTCTTGACGGCGCCGGCCACGCGGACCCAATCGATGCCGTGGTGCCTGTAGAAGCGCTTGTCCTCGGTCGAGATGAACGCGGCCTTGACGTAGGGCGACATCTCCCCGAGCGGCACGACGGTGCGGCGCTCGAGGCCCAGGTCGGTGATGAGCCGGCCGTCGGCGGCGTAGACCTTGGACGCCTGATTGGGATCGTAGCCGCCCATCTCCTCGATCGACGGGCAGGTGTTGCCCGCGCACGCGCGGGTCCACAGCGCGATCACCACCGCGGCGCCAAACGCGGCGGCGGCGAGGAAGGTGACGAGCATGATCCGCTGGATGCGGGAGGGCGGCCTGAGGCGCTGGAGGAGGGTGCCGAGACGGCTGGCCATCGGCTGAAATTAGCCGGTTGCGAGGGCTTCTACCAGCGGGTACGATTGGCCCCTATGCCCGAAATTCTGGAGACGTTGAAGGCGCGCGGCCTGCTGCAGGACGCGACCGCCAACCTGGCCGAGCGGCTGGCCGAAGGCCCGGTGACCGGGTACGTCGGTTTCGATCCGACCGCCGATTCGCTGCACGTCGGCAACCTGGTCCCGGTGATGGGCGCGGCCTGGCTCCAGCGACTCGGTCACACGCCGATCGTGCTGGTTGGTGGCGGCACCGCCATGGTGGGCGACCCGAGTGGCAAACGGGGGGAGCGGCCGGTCCTGCCGTTGGAGCAGATCGATCGTAACGCGGACGCGCTCCGTCGCCAGCTCTCCCGTTTCCTCGCGTTCGAGGGCGCCAACGCAGCGAGGATACGCAACAACGCCGACTGGCTCCGCCGCCTCCCACTGATGGAATTCCTGCGAGACACCGGCAAGC
>JACDDX010000302.1 GCA_013816685.1 Gemmatimonadales bacterium | reverse complement strand
GCTCGGTACGGAAGCCGGCATCGGAGCCATAGGCGCCGACTGGAAAGCGTGCGGGGTCGATCCCCGCCGAGCGCAGCTTGAGCGCAGCGCCGTCGGCGACGTTGCCGGTCAGCAGACCGAGCAGCAGGTCGCCCTCGACTTCGAGCCTGGCAAGCAGGTCGGGAATCCCAGGCATCAGCCGGGTGCGGGACTCGGGCCGGGCGAGTTCCTCGGCGAGGAACCCGACGTAGCGCCGGCAGAGCGCGAGGACTCGGTTCGAATCACGCGGCTCCTCCTGACCGGCCGTCCGCAGCAGCTCGACGACGATTTCAGGATCCGTCTTTCCGTCGAAGCGGACCGTATCGAAGCCGGACCGGTCGCCCACTTCCTCGCCGAGCGCCCGCACGATCGCGCGGCGGCCCGCGCCCGGGCTGAGGAGGATGGTGCCGTCGATGTCAAAGAGGACCAGAGTGCGGCGAGCGTCCGTCGTGCCGGTCACCGGCTCTCCAGCCGGCGCGCGGCTACCAGCCGGGCCCGTAGCCCCGCCGCGCGCGAGCCCGGAGCCCACGACTCGACCAGCATGCCTCCGCAGGCGATGGTCGAGTGCACCAGGGTGTCCTCCTGACCCGCGAACGCGACGTGGTTGATGCGACCGGCGTCATTGGCGAAAAACAGCAGATCGCCGGGCGCGACCCTGTCCAGGTCCACCGGGTCGCCTTCCTTGGCTTGCTCGCCCGAGTCGCGGGGAAGCTGCCGGCCGCGGGCAGCGAAGACCGTCTGCACCAGACCGGAACAGTCCACCCCCCACGGCGTCACCCCGCCCCACTGATAGGGCGCGCCGAGGAAATGAGTGGCGGCCCAGCGCTCGGGCGGCGTGGCGAGCGCGTCCTGCGCGACGGTGGCGCGCAGGCGCGCGGCGCCTTCCACGAGTGCGCCTCGTCGATCGTCCGGCAACACGACGCTCGCTCCCTCCACCGCGACGCGCGCCCGGAGCGGCAGCGAAACCCGGGCAGCGTCGATCGTGAGCACCGCGCCCTCGCACCAGGCGCCGGCGCGCCCCCGCCACCAGGCCGCCGCGTCGTCGTCGACCTCGAGCAGGTAGCCGGCGTTGGTCCAGCCCTCGTACCGGTCCAGCACCGTGCGGACGCGGCGCCACTCGCCGGCGGCTTCGAGGATCTCGGCGGTCTCGCCCAGCACGAGCTGGGTCACCTGTTCGGCACGCACCGTCGGGGCAGCGACGACGGGTGCCACTGCGGCCCGGGTGACGGCGGATGCCACGCGGGTTATTTAGCCTCGGCCTTCGCGGCGCAGGTGCGGCAGCGGGTGACGCCTCGGAAAGTGCAAATCAGGCAGATGAAGGTGCCGCAGTCGGCGCACGGATAGCCTTCGGACGCCCGCTCCTCGCGTCCGCAGGCTCGGCATACCATGGCGTCGTGTTCCGGCTGGTTGGCCACCGCGCTCACCCCGCGAGACTGTAGCGCTTGATCTTGTTGATCAGCGTTGCGCGCGAGATCCCGAGCTCGATGGCGGCGCGGGTCCGGTTGCCGGTGTGGTGCTTCAGCGTGCGCTCGATATGCTGGCGCTCGAGGTCGTCGAGGCTCTGCGGCGTGTGCCGTCGATCGCCGACCCCGGGTCGAGCCCGGAACTCGCCCGGCAGGTGCTCGACGCTGACCTGCGAGACGCCACCGGCCAGTATGAGCGCGCGCTCCAGCACGTTCCGCATCTCCCGCACATTGCCGGGCCAGGGATAGAGGAGCAGTCGCTCGAGGGCTTCACTGGACAATTGGACCGGGCCGTCGGGCAGCTCCCGCCGGAGGTCGGTCATGAGCCGGGTGAGCAGTGCGAGGCGGTCATCCCGCGACCGATCCCGCACCGCCGGCAGTTGCAGCGGCATGACGCTGAGCCGGTAAAACAGGTCCTCGCGGAAGCGGTCGGCCTCGACCTCTTCCTGGAGCCGCTTGTTCGTGGCCGCGACCAGCCGGACGTCCACCGTGATCTCGCGGGTGCCGCCGAGCCGCCGGAAGGTTCTGGTCTCGAGCACCTTGAGAAGCTTGGGCTGCAGCTCGGCGGGAAGGTCGCCGATCTCGTCGAGGAAGATCGTGCCCTGATCGGCGATCTCGAAGAGGCCCTGTTTCCGGTCCTCGGCGTCGGTAAACGCGCCCTTCTCGTGACCGAACAGCTCGGAATCGAGGAAGGTCGCGTCGAGGCCGGCGCAGCTCACCTCGACGAACGGTGCCCGGCCCCGGGGGCTGAGATCGTGAATGAGCCGGGCGACCCATCCTTTGCCGGTGCCGCTCTCGCCGGTGAGCAGCACCGTGGTCCGCTCGCTCTGGGCCAGCAGCCCCACCTGGTGGGCGATCTCCTGCATCACGCGGGAGTCGCCGAGCGAGTCGAGGCCCCGTCGAGAGGCGCCCTGATCGAGCAGAGTCTCGTTGATGCGGCGAAGGCGGGCCTTGTCGGCGACGCGGGCGGTGGCGGCCGCCAGGTGATCCATGTCCACCGGCTTGGTGAGAAAGTTTTCGGCGCCGAGCTGCATCGCCCGGATGGCGGTACGGGTGTCGGCGGGTTCGGTGAGCAGGATGACGGCGGCCTCACGCTGCTGCAGGTGCTCGAGTACCTGCATGCCGTCCATTCCCGGCAGTTGCAGGTCGAGCACCACGACCTCGGGCCGGAGCCGGTCGAAGGTGGCCAGACC
>JACDDX010000015.1 GCA_013816685.1 Gemmatimonadales bacterium | reverse complement strand
GTCGCGCGATTTGCGCGCGAGGCCGAGCCGGTGATCCGCGCCGCGGCGGGCAAGGTCGTCCGCCGATTCCCCCGCACCACCAAGAACTCGTCGGGTTACGCGCTGGATGCGTGGCTCCGTTCCGGCGACCTCCTGGACCTGGTGATCGGGGCCGAGGGTACCCTCGGCATCGTGACCGATGTTGCGTGGCGGCTCGATCGGGTGCCGCCGTGCCGGGCCGGGCTCCGTGTCACGCTCGCGTCGCTCGATGCTCTGGCGCCCGCGGTCGCCGCGCTGCTCCCCATCTCACCATCGGCGGTCGAGCTCCTGGATCGCACCTTCCTCGAGCTGGTGGGCGCGCCCGGTGACGAGGCCATCCTGCTCGTCGAGCTCGAGCGCGACGACGAGGCGACGCTCGTCGCGGCGACGCACGACGCGGCGCTCGCCGTCAGCCCGCACGCCGGCGCGGTCGAGACCGCGCTCACGCCCGAGGACGCCGGGCGGCTCTGGGCACTGCGCCACGCAGCGAGCCCGATCCTCGCCGCATTGTCCGACCAGCGCCGCTCACTCCAGGTCATCGAGGATGCCTGCGTGCCCGTCGCCCGGATGGGTGACTACGTACGCGCCGTGCGCGCCGCGGGCGAGCGATATGGAATCCAGGTCGTGCTCTTCGGCCATGCCGGCGACGGGCACGTGCACGTCAACCTGCTCCCCGAGGTCGACCGGCCCGGCTGGGAGGCCGCGGTGGCCGGGCTGCTTGCCGACGTCACCGACACCGTCGTCCGCCTCGGAGGCACTCCCTCGGGTGAGCACGGCGATGGCCGGCTCCGCGCCGGCTTCCTGGAGGCGCTGTACGGGAAGGAGATCGTGGCGCTCTTCCGGCTGGTCAAGCGGGCCTTCGATCCGGCCGGTCTCTTCAATCCCGGCATCGTGCTGCCCTCGGGTGAGCCACCGCTCTCGCGGCTCAAGGTGGGCGATGGCGCCTGCGAGCTGCCGCCGGATATCGCCCGCGCCCTTCGTGACATCGAACGTCAGGGCGGCTACGCCCGCTGCCGTCTCGATCTTGCCGACGCGGACCCGGTCCCGCTGACCGGTCCCGCGGCCATCCACCCCTGACCCTGTCGAGTCCCATGGAGATTCTCCGCCAACCCCGCGTCTCCCTCATCGCCCGTCCGCAGTTTCTCGAGCCGCCGCACCTGCCGGTCCAGTGGAAGGGCGAGAGCAGCGACGGCGAGCGGCTGGCCGAGTTCGCCGGCCGGCTCTGCTACATGAGCCAGCACAACCCGGCGGGCCGGACGACGGCCGAGTATCTGGGGAACATCCTCAAGCAGGGGCATGGGTCGGTGTTCGAGCACGCCACCTACGTGATGCTCATCGAGGGGATCTCGCGCTCCTGCAGCCACGAGTTGGTGCGGCACAGGGCGGGGTTCGGATTTTCCCAGCTTTCGCAACGCTACGTGGACGAGTCGCACGCGGCGTTCGTGATGCCGCCGGCGATCCAGGGGGAGGGCGCCCTCGAGCAGGCGTGGGAGCGGCAGGTGGCCGCGGCGCAGGCCGCGTACGTCGCCGCGGTGGAGCAGCTCATGACACGCTACGCGTCGGTGGAGAGCGCGGTGCACCGGCGGAAGATGGCCCGCGAGGCGGCGCGGAGCGTTCTGCCCAACGCCACCGAGGTGAAGATCGTCGTCAGCGCGAACGTCCGCGCCTGGCGCACGATGCTGGAGCTTCGGCTCGGTGAGGGGGCCGAGCTCGAGATCCGGCGGATGGCGGTCGCCTGCCTCCGTGTGCTCGAGGGAGAATCGCCCGCGCTCTTCGCCGATTTCAAGATCTATCGCGCCGAGGACGGCGGCGAATCCGGTCGCGTGGGCTTTCATAAAGTGTGACCCGCATCGCATCACGCCAGAATTCATGCAGCGCGCGATGCTTCGCGCGCTGTTTTCACGTGCGATCACGAAGTGAATGTCGAAAAAGTATTGTGCGCCCGAAAGCAATTTCTTACTTTGGTTTGCATCGAAGCGCCTAACTCACCGCGGCTCGTCTCTGGTAGACGGCCTTTTTTGTAGAGGGAGCATTTGGCAGTTCGGATCGGACTCGCCTTCAATCTGAAGCCACAGGCACCGGCGCCCCGAGCCGGGGCGGACTCCGACTCCCCCTGTACCCCCACGCAGCAGAACAACGATCTCTACGCCGAGTGGGACGATCCCGCGACGATCGACGCGGTGGAACGGGCGCTCGGCACCGTAGGAGAGGTCTTTCGTCTCGAGGCGAACGTGGATTTTCCCGCGCGCCTCATGCTGGTCCGGCCCGACTTCGTGTTCAACATCGCCGAAGGCCTGTACGGTCCCAACCGCGAGGGGCACGTGCCGGCGATCTGTGAGTTTTTCGGGATTCCCTGTCATGCGTCCGATCCGCTGACGCTCGGACTCGCCCTGCACAAGGCTCGCGCGAAGGAAGTCCTCGCCTTCCACGGGGTGCCCACCGCCCCCTTCGTGCTCGCGAAGACTTTGGACGACGCGCGACGTGCCGAGCTCGACTTTCCGGTCTTCGTGAAGCCCGCGTTCGAGGGATCGGGCAAGGGGATCACGAGCAAGAGCGTCTGCCGGAACCGCTCGCAACTGGCGCGTCAGGCATCGAAGCTCATCGCGACCTACACCGAGCCGGTGCTCATCGAGACGTATCTCCCGGGCCTGGAGTTCACCGTCGCGGTGCTCGGCAACGGCAACGACACGCGATGCCTTCCGATTGTCGGCATGCGTTTTGATGCGCTGCCGCCCGGTGCCCCACCCATCTATGGCTACGAAGCCAAGTGGCTCTGGGACACGCCGAGCAACCCGCTCGACATTTTCGAATGCCCCGCGAGAGTTCCCGAGGCTCTCGCCCATGAGATTCGCGCTGCCGCTCTCGCGGCCTACCGCGCCCTGGATTGCCGTGACTGGTGCCGCATCGACATTCGCTGTGATGCCGCTGGTCGCCCGATGGTCGTCGAGCTCAACCCGCTTCCGGGCGTTCTCCCCGATCCCCGTGAGCACAGCTGTTTCCCCAAGGCTGCCGCGGCCGCCGGGATGAGCTACGACGATCTGATCCGCACCGTTGCCGACATCGCCTGGCGACGTATCAGCGGTCGATCACTCCTGGCGGAGGTAGCCTGATGAAGATCGCGATCATCTTCGACGCGGGCAGCGACGAGTGGAGCTCGCAGGACGTGGCGGCGGTCGTCTCCAACGTCCACGAGGTGCGCGACGTCCTCCGCCGCCGCGGTCACGACGTCGAGCTGCTGCCGGTCCGGCTGGGCGACTTCCGCTGGCTCAGCCGGCTCCGCCGCGCGGACCTGGTCTTCAATCTCTGCGAGGGGATCAACGGCCACGCCCGGTTCGAGGATTTCGTGGTCGGCACGCTCGAGCTCGCCGGCGTGCCCTTCACCGGCTGCCGGCACTGGACCACCACGATCTCCCACCGGAAGCACGTGGCCAACACGCTGCTGGCCGCCGCCGGTCTCCCGGTCCCCGCCTTCATGCTCGCCCAGGGGAACAAGACGCCCACCGATTTTCCCCTCCCGGCCATCGTGAAGCCGTCGGCCGAGGACGCGAGCGTCGGCATCGACAACGGCGCCGTCTGCACCTCGAAGCGCGCGCTCAAGAAGCGCGTCGCCCTCATGCTGGAGCAGTTCGAAGAGGTCATGGTGCAGGAGTACGTGGCTGGCCGCGAGTTCAACGTCGGCTTCGTCGGCACCCGCATGCTGCCCGTCTCCGAGATCAACTTCGACACGATGCCCGAGGGCAGCTGGCCGATCGTGAGCTACGCCGCCAAATGGCTGCCCGGCAGCCCCGAGGACGAGGGGACCATCCCCACCTGTCCCGCCGACATCGATCACGAGCTCGCCCACCGGATCGGGCAGGTGGCCCGCGCCGCATGGGAGCACATGTCCGAGGGCGAGGGCTATGGCCGGGTCGACCTCCGGCTCGGCGAAGACGGGCAGCCCTACGTGCTCGAGGTGAATCCCTGTCCCGACCTGTCGAGCAACGCCGGACTCGCGCGAATGGCGCGGGCCTTCGGCTGGAGCTACGACGATCTCGTCATGCAGGTGGTGGATGAAGCGCTCATGCGCTCCCAGAGCCACCGCGCCGCCGACGTGCTGGTGAGCGGCGCATCCGCGGCGTGAATCCCGTCGCCTCTCTGCCGCGGCTGCGGGACCTGAGCCCTGTGGACCGCGGCCGGATCGAATCCATCACACGTGCGGTGGGCGTCTTCGGTGACGCCGAGATCCCGGTCGCGCTGGAAGTGTTCGACGCGGCGATTGCCGGCTCGCCCGATTACGCGGCTGTCGGCGCCGAGCTGGACGGAGAACTCGCCGGCTGGATCTGCTGGGGGCCCACCCCCTGCACCGCGGGGACCTACGATCTCTACTGGATCGCGGTCGATCCGGGGGCACACGGCACCGGCATCGGTACCGCCCTGCTCACCCGGATGGAGCGTCGCCTCGCCGGTTGCGGGCGGCTGATCGTGGTGGAGACAGCGGGCCGGCCGGCGTATGCCGCCACGCGCGCCTTTTACGAGGCGCGCGGCTATCGGCGCGTCGCGGTCATTCCCGAGTTTTATGCCCCAGGCGACGATCAGGTCGTCTACACCAAAGCCCTCAGCAGCGGGTAGAGCGATGGAGACCTGGCAGGAAGTTCTCAAGAAGAACTCGATCGCCTCGCTGGAGGCGCTGGCCGCCAAGTTCGGCACCGAGCACTTTCCCGAGCTCGATCGGCTGCGCGAGGCGGCGGACAACTTCGAGTTCCGCATCTCGCCGGCCATGGTGGACCTGATCAAGTCGCCCGACGACCCGATGTGGCGGCAGTACGTGCCATCGGTCGAGGAGCTCGACGTCGTGGACGGGATGGTGGACTCGCTCAACGAGGACGCCGACAGCCCGGTCCCCAACATCACGCACCGCTATCCCGACCGGGCACTGTTCCTGGTATCGCCGGTGTGCGCGACCTACTGCCGCTTCTGCACCCGGCGGCGCAAGGTGGGCGACCCGGAGAAGATCCCGATGTCGCAGTTCGAGAGCGCGTTCCGCTACCTCGAGGAGCACACCGAGATCCGCGACGTCATCATGTCGGGCGGCGATCCGCTGCTGCTCAACGACCGGCGGCTGGAGGCCATTCTGACCCGGCTCCGCTCGATCCCGCACATCCAGATCATCCGGATCGGCAGCCGGGTGCCCTGCCACCTGCCCGAGCGCATCACCCCGGAGCTCTGCGCGATGCTGCGGAAGTTCCACCCGCTCTTCATCAACACGCACTTCAATCATCCCGACGAGCTGACGCCCGCCGCTGTGAACGCGCTCGGCATGCTGGCCGATGCGGGCATTCCGCTGGGCTGCCAGACCGTGCTGCTCAAGGGCGTGAACGACACGCCCGAGGTCATGATTCAACTGATGCACCGGCTGCTGATGGCACGGGTCCGCCCCTACTACATCTATATGGCCGATCAGGTGGCGGGCGCGGAGCACTTCCGCACCTCGGTCCAGACCGGGCTTACCATCATGAAGGCGCTGCGGGGCTGGACCAGCGGCCTGGCGATCCCAGCCTTCGTCATCGACGCCCCGGGCGGCGGCGGGAAGATTCCCATCCTGCCCGACTATGTCGAGAGCATGGGCGATGACGAGGTGGTGCTGCGGAATTTCCGGGGTGAGCGGTACGTCTATCGCCAGCCGAGGGAAGAGGCGGGCGTCATCGCCATCAAGAAGGGACGCAAGCGCACGCAGAAGTCGGGCAAGCGCAAGACCGCCTGATCCTCCAGAGCACGCTTCCTGCCTGACGGCGCGAACCCGGCCGGCCTACGCAGCTCTCCGCGCCGGCCGATTGGTATCGCATCCCACACAGGAGCAATCACATGACTCACGGCCTTCCGCGGAACGTCGGCGTGCTCGCGCTCGCCGGCATACTTGCGGCCTGCAGCGGCTCGGGCGACTCGGGACGCGTGACGATGCAACTGGCGACACGCTCCGCCTCCATGACGAGTATGACTCGCGCGGGAACGGTACGGCCCCAGCTCAGTGCCGGGGCCATTCCCGGCCAGGCGACCATCGCCGCGGGCGGGGATACCATCGTGATCGATCAGGTCGAGATGGTGCTCCGCAAGATAAGGTTGCGGGCGACGAGCGCATCGGAGTGCGGCAACAGTGACGTGAGCGGCGTAGACGGCGAGGACTGCGGCGAGCTCGAGCTCGGCCCGGCCGTGTTCGATCTGCCTCTGGGCGAAGGCGTCACCAGGGCGTTCACCGCATTGGTGCCGGCGGGTAACTACGACCGCCTGCAGTTCCAGCTCCACCGGCCCACCAACGCCAATGAGGACGCCGACCTCGTCGCCGGCCATCCGGAGCTGGCCAACACGAGCATCCGGGTTACGGGCTCGTTCAAGCCGGCAGGCAGTGGGGCCGCCGCGCCGTTCACCTATATGACCGACCTCACCGCCGATCAGGAGGTAGAGTTCACCCAGGCCCTCGGCGTTGATGGAGGCGCCGAAGTGTCCATGACGGTGGATGTCGATCTGTCGGGCTGGTTCGCTAACGGCGCGGGTGGGCTCATCGATCCGGCCACGGCGCTCAATGGCGCCGTGAACGAGTCGCCGGTGGAGCAGAATATCCGGGCCTCGTTCCGCGCCTTCCGCGATCAGAATGCGGACGGCACCGAGGACTGAACCGCCGGGCGGCGCCGGAACGCCAGCCAGTAGAAGACGAGATTGGAGACGACGACGGCCGCTCCCAGCATCAGCTGGAGCGGCCGCGTCAGTCCCGAGGGGTAGAGCACGGCGACGATGTAGTGCTCGATGAACCCGCCCTCATAGCCCGCAGCGTGTCCCGCCGCCCTCAGCGACTTCTCCAGCGGCGTGAGCGGACAGGTCCAGCCGCCGAACTCGATCGCCGCGCCCCACAGGGCGGCCGGCAGGTGCACCCACACCGCCCGTCGATGCCGCAGCACCAGCAGCCCACCCACCGCCACGAACAGCACGAAGCCGAAGTGGAGCATGACCACCAGATCGGCGAGCGCGCGCCAGATCACGTCGCCGCGATGTGCTCCCGCTGATGCTCCTCGGCCACCCGTGCCGTCACCTCCGAAGGCGCTTCGACATAGCCGTTGAACTTCTGGCGATGAGTCCCCCGCCCATGCGTGATCGAGTGCAGCGTCGTCGAATACCGGTACATCTCCGCTTCCGGCACCACCGAGCGGACCCGGGTCAATCGCCCATCCCGATCAGTGCCGAGAATGTGACCCCGCCGCGCGCTCAGATCGCCCATGACGTCACCCAGGGATTCTTCCGGTGCCCACACCTCCACGTCCAGCAGCGGTTCCAGCAGGATCGGACGCGCCTTCGACGCGACGCTCCGGAAGGCCAGGATGCCGGCCATCTTGAAGGACATCTCGCTGGAGTCGACATCGTGGTAGGAGCCGTCGAAGCACTCGGCCTGAAAATCCACCAGCGGATAGCCCGCGATGACGCCGCGTTCCGCCGCCTCCTGGATGCCGCGGTCCACCGCCGGGATGTACTTGTTGGGAATCACCCCTCCCACGATCCGGTCCACGAACCGGTAGCCCTCGCCTCGCGGACGCGGGGCGATCCGGATCCAGCAGTCGCCGTACTGGCCGCGGCCGCCGGTCTGCTTCTTGTGCTTTCCCTGTCCTTCGGCCCTGCCCTTGAGCGTTTCGCGGTAGGCCACCTTCGGACGGGTCAGCTCCGCACGGACCCCGAACTTCCGCTCCAGCCGATTGAGGACGGTCTCGAAGTGTCGTTCGCCCATGCCGTGGATCAGCGTCTGGCCCAGCTCGGAGCTGTACTCGAAGTGAAAGGTCGGATCTTCCTCATGCAGCTTGTGCAGCCCGGCCGCGAGCCGGTCCTCGTCGCCTCGCTGCTTCACCATCACGGCCGCGGTCGCCACCGGCTCCGGCAGCGGAATGGGCGGCAGGCGGACCGGACGATCGCGCTGGCAGAAGGTGTCGCCGGTGTGCGTATCGCGCAGCTTGGCCACCGAGCCGATGTCCCCGGCCGAGAGGCGGTCGGTCTCGATCCGCTCGCGCCCCTGCTGGATGGACAGGTGGTTGAGCTTCTCGATCGTCTCGTGCTCGGCATTCCAGACCTCACCGCCGTTTTTCACCTCACCTGCGAAGAGCCGGAACAGGGTGATGTCGCCGACATGGGGCTCGGACATGATCTTGAACACCCGGCCGACCAGCGGCGGTAGCTGCCACGCCTCCTCCGATGGCATCACCGGCGGAGTCTCGTCGGGAGACGGGAAGAGCTCGACCATCTTCTTGAGCAGCGTCCGGAGTCCATAGGTGAGCGTCGCGCTGCCGCAGAAGAGCGGGACGATTTGGCCGGCCATCATCGCCTGCTTCACCGCCCCGATGAACTCCGAGCGCGGAATCTCCTCGCCGGCCAGATAGCGCTCGATGAGACGGTCGTCGGTCGAGGCGACCGCCTCGGTCAGATACTCGCTGTATTCCTGGTAGCGGGCCTGGTATTCCGGTGGGATCGGGACGACCTCGTTCTCGCCCCTGGTCGCGCCTTTCCTGTACGCGTGGCAGTGACCGGAGAAGAGGTTGATGATGCCCTGGAATCCGGTGCCCTCCCCGATCGGGATCTCGACCGGCACCACCTTCGGGGTCAGGTGCGCGCGGATATCGTGGAAGGCGCGCTCGAAATCGGCGTGCTCCTTGTCGAGCAACGACACGAACAGCATGCGGGGCAGGTGGAGCTGGTCGAGAACTTCCCACACCTTTTCCGTCCCGACCTCGACGCCACCGGTACCGCTCACCACGACGACTGCGGCGTCGGCCGCGTGCAGCCCGGTCACGACTTCACCGAAGTAATCGAGATAGCCGGGGGTGTCGATGAGGTTGATCTTGGTGTCGAGCCAATCCGCGAAGCCGACGCCGAGGCTGATGGAGTGCTGGCGTTCGATTTCGTCGGGGGAGTAGTCGGTGAGGGTGGTGCCGTCCCTGATGCTGCCATGCCGCCGGGTCGAGCCGGCAACCCAGGCGAGGGCATCGACGAGGGAGGTCTTGCCGCTCCCTCCGTGCCCCACAAACGCCACGTTCCGGATGGCGCTGGAGCCATAGACTTTCATGGCCTCCACCTCCTTGGAAAGGTTGGGGTTTCCATAGTGGGGAGGGAAGCGGGGGAAGTCAAACTGGCTTGACGGCCTCCGGTTCAGGCCCTAGCGTAGATTGCTCCACGCTACAGCTCCGTCCCTACCCGCCACCGGAGGCTGTCATGGGAATGCTCGTCGCGCTCGGGCTCAGCATCGCCGTGCTCATCGCCGTCTGGACCTATCTCTCCCTCGCCGTGCTGGCACTGCCCGTGTGGGTCGGCATCATCGCCTGGGCGGCATTCTTCGCCGCCGGTGGCAAGACGGACGGACTCCTGCGGACGCTCGCGTCCACCCTGTCGGGCGTCTTCTGGGCGTTCGTCGCGCTGACGCTATACGCTCAGGCCGGCGGGAACAACGTTGCGGTGCTCTCCCTGCTGGTGGGGCTGATCGCCTTCGCCATGGTCCTGCAGTCGAAGGTCAGTTTCCTCGCCTTTATTCCGGGGTCGTTCCTGGGGGCGGCCGCAACCGTCAGCGTCGTCGTCGGCGCCAACGGCACCTATGGCAAGACCATCGTCGCGCTGGTGGCGGGCGCGGTCTTCGGCTTCCTCTCCGAGCAGCTGGCGGGCGCACTGAGCGGCTCGACCAGAAAGGCGCCGGCAGCCCGCGCGGCGTGATGTCAGGCGGGGCCGGCACGGTTAACCTCCCGTGCCGGCCCCCGCAGCCCGCGCTGTCAGCGGCTCGTCGCCCGCTCGACCGCGACCGCGGTGATGATCTGCAGCACCGGCACCGCGAGCAGCACCTCCGTGCGGTCGGCCCCTGCCGCGATGGCCAGCCCGGCTCCCGTAACGGCCAGCGAGCTCAACAGGCCGAGCGAGTAACTGCCCTGTCGCCGGTTGGCGAGGTGCACGCCCAGCGGCACGGTGGCGAGCTCTCCGAGGATGCCACCGTAGATCAGCCCCGCCAACCCGCAGTCCTCGCAGTGATCCTCGCGGAGCTGAGCCCCGATCGCCGCCCCGGCGACCATCCCGGCGCCACCGACCAGAATACCGCCCAGCGCGAGGGTGACCGGATCTTTGGGCCCCGCGATCGGGTGGGACGGCAGCGAGTCCACCCCATTGCGCCCCGGCGACGGGACATAGCGGGCGAATGGCTGGGCAAGCCTGGTCTGGGCAGGCAACGAGGTGCCGGGCACAGCGAGAAAGAACGACGTCAGCAGTGCGAAGGACAGGGAACGGAGCGCGGGCATCGGACACCTCGGGCCGGGGACGGGTCAACCAGCTCCCCGAACGTACCGCCGGCCGTGACCCAGCCGTCCATCGCCCGAAATGGCGAGCCACGAGCTCGGCTTGTTCCTCCCGAGCCAACCAAGTCGCGGACTCCCGGGTCCGGGGAGGGGCAACGGGAGGTCGCGGGCGACTTCAACGCCCCGTTGCCGCCGGAGCCGCTGACGGCGTTCGAAGGACGAACAAAATGAAGCGTCTGCTGCTCGCCACCGAGGCTCTCATACGGTGGGACGCGAACGAGTCTCGGCTCGGCGGCAACGCCCGCGCCCGCATCGGGCCTTCTGGTCAGCCTGTTCATCTTCGTTTGGATCGCCTTTGATATCGCCCCCGTGCTGGCACGTTGGTTAGCCTCGTGAGGCAACGGCTTCTCTTCAGGATCACTGGTATCGCTTTGAAACTTGAGCCGCATGCGGTTCGAAAACTCCATGGTGAGCGACAGGTCGTCAGGTTCGACCGTGACTCCCGTTAGCCGACTGCCCACGAGATCCTGAGCTAGGGCCTTGATCGCCTTGAAGTCCTTCTCGCTACTTGCAGCCCTCCCCCTCTCATCCGAAATGAGTATATTGCAGCCCCAACTGTTCCGAGTGAACCGCCAACCACACCACCTTCGGCAGCTACAGCCAGCGTCCCAGGTCCGCGCGGTGCACCGAGTCGCAATCCCTCAAGAGCGCCCAGAGCCGCACCTGCAGCTCCTCCGCCACCCGCTCCAATGCCGGCCCGAGCAGCGCCCCAGCTGCCGTGGAATAGCCCGCAGGACAATTGCTTGGTCGGATAGGGCAGAGTCCGGTGGGGTCGCTGTAGCTCAGCGGGTTACTCCCGTTGAACTGGTAGAGGTTGAGCCCGTCCGCCACGCCGATGGAATCCTCCTGCAGCCACCGACCCATACCCTGATCGTAGACCGGTTCCAAACGAGTGGAGGCGGAGAGACCCTCTTCGGCTTATATTTGGGTCATGCTAGTGGGTATCGGAGACATCGTATGACGCAGCCGACCGTGACCGGTCAGCCACAACTAGACGCTTCAGCCACTTCTGCGCCGCTAAGCTCACCGACCGGCCCGCCGAGCGGGAAGAGCATCCTCATCTTCTCGGATGGTACGGGCCAAGCGGGTGGTCTTCGACCAGACCAGCGGCTAAGCAACGTATACAAGCTTTACCGCGCTGCGCGCAGCGGCCCCGACAGCCCGATTGACCCCGCCCGTCAGATTGCGTTCTACGATTCTGGGTTAGGTACCGATGCCGACGTCGGCACTATCCCACTCCGCCTCACTCGCTTTATCAAGAAGCTGGCGAGTTCAGCAACCGGAGCCGGGATCAGCGCAAACGTCGTCGATTGTTACGCCGCGATCCTCAAGCATTATGAGCCCGGAGACCGGATCTACCTGTTCGGCTTTAGCCGGGGTGCTTACACGGTGCGCTGCGTCGCCGGCGTTCTGCAACTCTGCGGCGTACCGACTCGAGTTGGAGTGACTCATGGTTGCCCGGAATCGAGCCGTGCCCTTCGAGATCTGGCTGAGGAGGCGGTGCTCACGGTCTACGAGCACGGTGCTGGTAAGCCGCGCACTCGCTACAAGGCGCAGCGATTGGAACTCGCCCGACGATTTCGTGCGCGACATGAATCTGACGACGGTGGACAATCAAATGCAGCGCCCTACTTCATTGGCGTCTTCGATACCGTTGCGGCGCTCGGCGCACACGGATGGGCTCGCGTTGTCGTCACGCTCACCTTGCTATTCTTGCTTACGGTCGCGGCGACGGGAATCGCGGGCATTATCGGTAGCGCTACGGGTGCAGCCTACGGATCGGCGTTCAAGATTACCTGTCTCGCCATGGTAATGTTAGCAGGGGTGCGCAGTTTTTTCCGTCGCCTCAAGATCATTCGTGACTACCCCGCTGATCCGTGGTGGAAACGGTGGCATCTCGCTGGATGGAAACTGCGCTTTTACGACGAGTCACTCGACCGGCGCGTGGAATACGTTCGTCACGCCCTGGCCATTGATGAGGTCCGCCAAGCATTCGCGCGAGTACATTGGGGAGATAAGCACACTGTCTACGACCACTTTGTCCAGATGTGGTTCGCCGGGAACCACTCGGACATCGGAGGCAGCTATCCGGAGGACGAATCCCGCCTCTCCGATATTGCCCTCTCTTGGATGGTCGAAGAGGTTGCCAAGATTCCGCACCCGATCGAGATCGACCGAACGAAGCTCTACCTCTATCCCTCTCCGGCGGGAGTTCAGCACTGCGAGGTGGCGAGCCTGCGAGACAGGTTCCCGCGCTGGGCTCGACGGCTCC
>JACDDX010000301.1 GCA_013816685.1 Gemmatimonadales bacterium | reverse complement strand
GCCGTCCGACGGACGAAGCGGCGGCGTTCGAACGCGCCGCGGCCGAAGCGCTGCTGGGCGCGCGCGACGATGCGCTGGAGGACATGCGGATGCGAGGGGTCGTGGTGGTCGACGTGTCACCAGAGGGCGCGGCGCGCGAGATCGTGGCCTGCTACCACCGTCTCAAGCGGAGCGGCGCGCTCTAGCGCACGGGTCAGGCGGAGAGCGGGAGTCCGGTCAGATCGGGAAAGGCGTCCTCAAACGCCTGGACGGCCGCGGGATCGAGTTGGGTGCCCGACACCCGCCGCAGCTCGCCCACCGCATCGGTCGGCGAGCGCGACTCGCGATAGGGCCGCCGCGTCGTCATGGCGTCAAAGCTGTCGGCGACCGCCACGATCCGGGCCTCGATGGGGATCGTCTCGCCGATCAATCCGTCGGGAAAGCCCTTGCCGTCGAGTCGCTCGTGGTGCGATCGCACGATGCGCAACAGGTCGGGCGACTCCTCCGCAAGCGGCGACAGCATCCTCTCGCCGAGCGCGGGATGCTCGGTGATCTGGCGAAACTCCTCCTCCGTCAGCGAACCCGGTTTGTGCAGCACTTCCTCGCGGGTCCCGATTTTCCCGATATCGTGCAGCTCGCCGCCCAGCCGTATGTGGTCGAGGCGGGTGCCGACGAAGCCCAGTCGCTCGGCGGTGGCGGTGGCATACCGGCTCACCCGGATCGAGTGCCCGCTGGTGTAGGCGTCCTTCGCCTCCAGCGCCCGCGCCAGCATCTTCACGCCCTGGAGAAAAAGCTGCTGGATCCGCGCCGACTGGGCGGCGACCTGCTGTTCGAGGTGCTGCTGGTAAAATCGATTCTGTAGCACGAGGTCGCGCTTCTCGAGCGCCCGTGCAACCCGCGCGCGAAGCTCGCTCATCGAGATCGGCTTGAGGAGAAAATCGGCGGCGCCGAGATGCAGGCAATCGACGGCGGTCGAGGTCTCGTTCATCCCGCTCAACATGATGACGGACGTATCGGGAAAGCGGGCGCGGAGCGCCTGCAGAAAGCCCATCCCGTCGAGGTCGGGCATTCGCATGTCGGAGATGACGAGTGGCGCCTCGCCCAGGCGATCGAGAACGGCGAGCCCTTCGACGCCGTTGGCGGCCTCGAAGCAGGCGAACCCCTGTCCCTCCAGCATGCGCACGAGCGAGCGACGAACGCCAGGCTCATCGTCCACCACGAGGCAGGTCGCCGGTCCCGCAGAGGGCGGCGAGCCATCGGACGGAATGTCAGTCATGACGCGAAGTACCGGTGGGAGGGCAGGATGCCACGAACCTCCGCACCGTGCACGTTAAGAGAACGCCGGCGGATTGTCCACACCGCTGCCGTTCGGTAAGCTTGAGCCCACGGCGCGTCGCGCTGTCCGTTCCATCCGAACACCCGGAGGCTCCGCAGCATGGCGAACGCAAAGGCGAACAGTTTTGAGACCCGCACAACGCTGGCGGTCGGCGCACGGAGCTTCGAAATCTTTTCCCTGCCGGCGCTGGCCGCGCGCGGCATGGACGTCAGCCGGCTTCCCTATTCCCTTCGCGTGCTGCTCGAGGCGCTGCTCCGGACCGAGGACGGCGTCACCGTCACTGCCGACGATATCGAGGCGCTGGCCCGCTGGACGCCGGTTGCGCCGCCGACGCGCGAGATCGCGTTCACGCCCGCGCGGGTGCTGCTCCAGGACTTCACCGGCGTGCCCGCCGTGGTGGATCTCGCCGCGATGCGGGATGCCGTGGCGGAGCTGGGCGGTGACCCGCGGCGCATCAACCCGCTCCAGCCGGTCGAGCTGGTCATCGACCACTCGGTGCAGGTGGACGCGTTCGGCACCGCGGAGGCGTTCGGGGTAAACGAGTCGCTCGACTACGAACGGAACCGGGAGCGTTACGCCTTTCTGCGCTGGGGCCAGCAGGCGTTCGACAACTTCCGCGTCGTGCCGCCCAACACGGGCATCGTCCACCAGATCAATCTCGAGTACCTCGCCCGGGTCGTGTTCAGCACCGACGAGAGCGCGCAGATGCAGGGCGATGGTCCGCCGCAGGCCTATCCCGATACCGTGGTCGGCACCGACTCCCACACGCCGATGGTCAACGGGCTGGGCGTGCTGGGCTGGGGCGTCGGCGGCATCGAGGCCGAGGCGGCGATGCTGGGCCAGCCGGTGTCGATGCTCGTGCCCGAGGTGCTCGGCTTCCGCCTCGACGGCGCGCTGCCCGAGGGCACGACCGCGACCGACCTGGTGCTCCGGGTGACGGAGCTGCTGCGCAAGAAGGGCGTGGTCGGCAAGTTCGTGGAGTTCTACGGGCCCGGTCTCGCGCGGCTGCCGCTCGCGGATCGCGCGACGATCGGCAACATGTCGCCCGAGTACGGCGCGACGTGCGCGATCTTTCCGGTCGACGACGTGACGCTCGAGTACCTGCGCTTTACCGGCCGCCCGGCCGATCGGGTGGCACTGGTCGAGGCGTACATGAAGGCGCAGGGACTTTTTCAAGACGAGCAGTCGCCCGATCCGATCTTCACCGATACCATCTCGCTCGACCTCTCGACCGTCGAGCCCAGCATCGCCGGGCCCCGGCGCCCGCAGGACCGGGTGCGGCTTGCCGACGCGGCACAGGCGTTCCGCGACGCATTGCCCGGGCTCCTGCCGGCGGGGGCGGTCCCGCCGGAGGCGACCGGCGCCAACGACCG
>JACDDX010000300.1 GCA_013816685.1 Gemmatimonadales bacterium | reverse complement strand
CGCCATCAAGGGTAAGGAGCGGGGCAGGTTCGAGGCGACCGTGCTGGAGGTCGGCAGCGGCCCGGTCGACGCTCTCGAGCGCCTCCTCGCCGAGGCCGCGCGCCGGATCGACGACGATCAGCCCCCAGCCGCCGTCGAGCCCGCATCGTGGTTTCCCGACCTTCCGCCCCGATAGATGCCCCGCCTCGCCCGCGGTGAGGGCGCGGACCTCCTCGACCGCTTTCGCCGCTACCTCCAGGACCATCGGCAGCCCCGCACCCGCCAGCGGGACCTCGTCGCCGAGCTCATCTTCCTCGCCGAGGATCACCTCTCGGTCGAGGAAGTCGGGCGGCGTCTCAAGGAGAGGGGCGAAGCCGTCGGGACCGCGACGCTGTATCGCACCCTCGACCTGCTGGTCGAGAGCGGGCTGGTCCGTGCCAACGATTTCGGCGAAGGGTTCCGGCGCTACGAGCCAGTGGTGGCGCAGGCGCACCACGAGCATCTCATCTGCGAGCGCTGCGGGCGGGTCGAGGAGTTCGCCAACGAGCGACTGGAGCGAATGCTTCCGGTCATCGCCGACGAGCACGGCTTCGAGCACCGGCGCCACCGGGTGGAGGTATACGGCGTCTGTCGGGCCTGCCGGGGCCGCGAGTTGCGGCCGTTGGCTGCCCGGGGTGCGCCGTGAGCGAGCCGTCTACCCTCAGCTTCCTGGTGGCCTCGGCCACGCGGCTTGCCAGTTGGCTCCGGTCGCTGACTTCGGCGTCGTTGAAGGAACGTCTCCGATCGCTAGTCCGGCATCGACGCCGCCGTCTCCAGCTCCTGTTCGATCTGCTGGCGGCGTAACAGCTCCCAATAGCGTCCGCCGGCGCCGATCAGGTCGGAATGCGTCCCCTGCTCCACGATCTTGCCGCTGTCGAGGACCAGGATCCAGTCGGCGTCCCGCACCGCTGCCAGCCGGTGCGACACGATGATGCTGGTCCGCCCCGCCAGCGCGCCGCGGAGTCCGGCGAGAATCCGGGCCTCGGTCTGCGCGTCGACAGCGCTCAGCGCATCGTCGAGTACGAACACCGGCGGATCCTGCGCCAGCGCCCGCGCGATCGCGGCGCGCTGCTTCTGCCCGCCCGACAGGTTGATCCCGCGCTCGCCCAGCATCGTGTCGTAGCCGTCCGGCAGCGAGGGGATCGCTTCGGCGAGCTGCGAGACCTCGCTCACTCGCTCCAGCCGTCCGTCGTCAGGGGCGCCCAGCAGCACGTTCTCCCGAAGGGTCTCGCCAAAGAGAAAGGTCTCCTGCGGGACGAAGCCGATTTCCCGGCGCAGCGTGCCGAGCGGGAGGGTGCGCACGTCGACACCGTCGAGCAGGACCTCGCCCCGGTCTACGTCGTAGGTTCGCACCAGCAGGTCCACCAGCGCCGACTTGCCTGCACCTGTGGCGCCGACGACGGCGAGCGACCGCCCCGCCTCGATCCGGAACGAGATGTCCTGCAGCACGTAGCCGCGCGCCGGGTCGCCCGGGTAGCGGAACGAAACGGTTCGGTACTCCACGTCGCGCCCACCGTGCCGTGGGGGCAGCCCGACGGGCGCGGCCGGCTCGGCGATTGCCGTCGGTTCGGCCAGGAGCTGGTTGATCCGCCCCATCGAGGCCGCACCCCGCTGGATGAGATTGAACGCCCAGCCCAGCGCGATCATCGGCCACACCAGCATGGACAGGTAGACGCCGAAGGCCACGAAGGCGCCCACCGACACCTGACCCGCCATGACCTGGCGGCCACCTGCGTACAGCACGGCCAGCCCGCTCAGCCCGCCCAGCAGCGAGAGCAGCGGGAAGAAGATCCCCTGCACCCGCGCCAGGTGCAGGTTGCGCGCGAGGTAGTCGGCACTCATGGCTTCGAACTCGACCGCTTCGGCATGCTCCTGCCTGTAGGCGCGCACCACTCGGACGCCGCTCAGATTCTCGTGGGCCTGGCTGGTCAAGGTGCTGAACTGCGCCTGGATCGATAGGGTACGCCGGTGGACCCGTTGTCCGAGAACGACCATTGCGACCGGCAGGCCGAGCAGGGGAATGAAAGCGAGCGCGGTGAGGCGGGGGCTCACGGCCATCATGGCGGGGATCACGATCAGCGCGCGGGTGACGGTATCCACGACGTACATCAGTGCGGGTCCCGCCACCATGCGAACGGCCAGCAGATCGTTGGTTGTGCGGGCCATCACATCACCGGTCGGGTACCGGTCGTAGAATTCGGCCGGCATCGTCTGCAGGTGGCCATACAGCTGATCTCGCATGTCGGTCTCCACGCGGCGGCTGCCGCTGTTGAGCAGCTCGCGCATGCCATAGCGCGCCACTCCCCCGACGAGCGAGACTACAAGCAGCAGCAGTACGGCGCGCTGCACCGGCGCGAACCCGGCACCCGAGCGCAGGGCGTCGATAGCGTGCTCGACGAAGCGGGGGACCAGCGTCGTGAAGAAATTCGAGAACACGACGAGGGCGAGCCCGCCCAGGTAGGCCCGCCGGTACGGCGTGAGGTAGGGAAGCAGGGATCGCAGATCGCGCATGCGTGACGGGGCAATGTCGCCCGGGCGCGGAGGCGCAGCAAGGCAGCTGGGCAAGACAGCAGCAGCACGTCAGGCCACGCAGGTTACAGCAATGGCTGTCCCACTATCAGGAGGTCCCATGTCCACCAGGCATCACTCGCTCTTGGCGCTCGCGCTCATCTCCGGAGC
>JACDDX010000299.1 GCA_013816685.1 Gemmatimonadales bacterium | reverse complement strand
CCTAACCGGACTCACTGTATCTGCCAGGGAGCGGGGACGCCGTACCATCTGTACTCGCTCATGGGCCGATTTCTCGAGGAGCATCTGAAAGGCGCCCGCCCGCTGCCGGCGCTCAGCCCCTCGACCACCGAAGCGGCCTCGGCCGGCCACTGATCGGAGCACCGCGTCCCCTCGGTGGCGTGCTCGGCGGGCGATCCGTACATTAAACTTTCCCGACGTTACGGAGGAGCCCATGACCTACGAGGAGATCGTCGCGCTGCTCGGGTATGCCGGCGGGCACGAACAGGCGGTCCGGATCACCACCTCCGACCGCACCGAGGTCATCGGGGTGCCGACCAGCGTGGACACGCACATCAGCGCGCACGAGGTCTATCTGCGTCCCCAAGGCGGCGATGACACCGAAATCGCGGTGTCCCTTGCCGCGATCCGGGGCGTGGAGCTGGTCTGACCCCTCTGCCCGCGTTCACAGCTGAAACATCCCTGCAGAGTGATCCGTAGAGCGTTCCTTCACGGAGGGAGACTCCATCATGGAAGGCGTTCTCGCGATCATCTTCATTTTTGGCGGCGGCACGCTGTTTCTACTGTCGGTGAGTCCGGTCGGCAAGGCTTTCGCCGAGCGGCTCAGGGGTCGCACGCAGTCCGAAGCCGATCCCGAGCTGCTGGCGGAGGTCGACGCGCTTAGGCGCGAGGTGTCTGAGCTTTCGGAGCGGGTGGATTTCACCGAGCGGCTGATGCTCCAGGCCGACGATCGGGACCGGAGCGGCAAGCCTCCGCTGGGTCCCGGGGAAGGCGCGCGATGATGCTCCAGGTTCCGGTGCCGCCCGTGCCGCCGACGCCGCCGTTCGATCCGAACCTCATCTTCATGAACGACAGCGGCCCGCCGGTCGGCATCATCCTCGTGGCACTGGTGCTCACCGCCGCGGTCATCATCCTCTGGCCCATCATGCGGGCGTTCGGCCGACGGTTGGAGGGCCGCGGCGAGGCGGCGCAGCCCGCGCTCCGCGCCGCGGTCGATCAGCTGCACGAGCGGCTGGGTGAGGTGGATGCGATGCAGGTACGCCTGTCGGAGCTCGAGGAGCGGCTGGACTTCGCCGAGCGGCTGCTCTCGCAGACGCACGAGCCGGGACGGATCAAACCGTGATGGCCGCGAGCGGGCACCCGAATGCCGGGGGTTCGCTGATCCGTATAGATTCCGCCATGCGGCACCCGTATCGGGGTGCCGGTGCCGACTCGCCGGGAGGAGCCCGCCGATGATCACCCGAGACGACATTCAATCGTGGTTGGACCGCCTCGACGGCGGGGCGCTGACCGTGCTCGAGGTCGAGCCCAACCTGTGGCTGGTGCGGACGGGCGACGAGGCCGAGGTGGTGGTCCATTTCGCGTCACCGGTGATCATCCTCCGGGTGCGGGTCATGGAGCTGCCGCCGAGCGAGCCGCGCCGGGCCGAGCTGTACCGGCAGTTGCTGGAGTACAACGCGCGCGAGCTGGTGCACGGGTCGTACGGACTGGAAGGCGATCACGTGGTGCTCACCGACACGCTCGAGCTGGAAAACCTCGACTTCTCGGAGTTCGAGGCGAGCTTCGACTCGATCACGCTCGCGCTCGCCTCCCACCTGGGCGCCCTCGCGCCCTACCGCGAAAGGTGACCGGGCATGGGAATCTTTGACCGCTTCTCGACCGTGCTGCGGTCGAACCTGAACGATCTCATCTCCCGGGCCGAGAACCCGGAGAAGATGCTGAACCAGCTCATCGTGGACATGAAGGGGCAGCTCGCGAAGGCAAAGCTGCAGGTGGCCTCCGCGATCGCCGACGAGAAGAAGCTCCAGTCCGATGCCGAGGCGATGAAGCGGCAGGCCGAAGACTGGGAGCGGCGCGCCATGCTGGCGGTGCAGGAGAATCGCGACGATCTGGCCAAGCAGGCGCTCGCCCGCTACAACGAGCACCTGCTGGGCGCGCAGCAGCTGCACGAGACCTGGCTCAAGCACAAGGCGGAGAGCGATCAGCTCAAGCTGTCGCTCCGCCAGCTGAACGACAAGATCGAAGAAGCCAAGCGCAAGAAGAACATCCTGGTGGCGCGCGCCAAGCGGGCCGAGGCGCAGCAGCGCATCCAGGAAACCATGTCGGGCCTCTCGAATCGGAGCGCGTTCGAGTCGTTCGAGCGCATGGCCGAGAAGATCGAATCGCACGAGCGCAAGGCGATCGCGGCGGCCGAGCTGAACGAGGAGGTCTCCGGCGACCGGCTTGCACGGCAGTTCGACCAGTTGGAGTACAAGGGCAGCTCCGATCAACAGCTGATCGAACTCAAGGCGCGGATGGGCATGCTGCCGGCGGGCGGCGGTGCCGACGCGAAGCAGCTCAACGCGGGGACTCACGACGTGCATGACGCCGAATTGCTCCAGGAGACGGACGAAGGCCCGACCAGGTGACGATCCCGGCAGAAACCGGACGCCGGCGGGGATTCCCGATCGGCTGGATCCTGTTGGCCGTGCTGGTCGCGGCGCTGGTGGTACGCACGGTCGACATCCTGCTGGTGCTGTTCCTGGCGGTGATTCTCGCGGTCTATCTGGAGGCGGTGAGCGACTTCCTCCGCCGGCGCTTCGAGCTCCCGGAAGCACTGGGCCTCACCATCGGCATCGTGCTGAGCCTGGGGGCCATCACCGGCGCCATCTTCCTGATCGTCCCGGCCGTGGCGGATCAGGTGAAGGA
>JACDDX010000298.1 GCA_013816685.1 Gemmatimonadales bacterium | reverse complement strand
GCGGCGGCGAGCGGCTGAATCGCCGAGCGCTCGGTGTGGAGCTGCATCAGGATCTGGCGGTTGTTCGTCACGTGCGGGGTGACGGTGAGCCGGATACCCGTCTCCTTGAACTGCACGTTGGCTTTGGCCTGCGTGCCCCCACCCCCCGAGGCGTCGATCACGCGGACCGGCGTTTCCTCACCCACGAGAATGTCGGCCTGGCGATTGTCGAGCGTCGAGATCACCGGCTCGGCCTGGATGTCGGCCAGTTCGGTCCGTTCAAGCGCGCTGAGGAAGGTGGTGAGCGAGAAGCCGCCGATCGCCGTCGAGAAGATCAGATCCAGCGCGGAGCCGGTGATGCTCGCGTCGGCGTTGCCGAGCGCGGATAGCGAGTTGCCGCCCAGGTCGACCGCGTTCGAGGTCGGGAGATATCGCTTCCCGGTCTCGGGATCGCAGCAGCGCTGCACCAGCTTGTTAAAGAACTGGGTCCCGCTTCCGATGTCGTACTTCACGCCCAGCTGCTCGATGTCGCTGCGATCGACGAAGATGATCTTGGCCTGAATGGAGAGCTGCGGGGTCCGCACGTCCAGACCGCGCACGAAGTCGGTAATGTTGCCGACCCGGCTCCGGGTATCCGTCAGGATGAGCGCGTTGCTGGCGGTATCCGCCACGACCCGTCCCCGGCCCTTGGTGAGGATGCTCTCCACCGTCTTGGCCATCGACGAGGCCTGCGCATAGTTGATCCGCACGACGCTGGTCTCGAGCGGTTCGAGCGAATCCAGGGCAGCCAGTGCCGTGGGCGAGTCGACCCGGATGATCCCTCCGGCCATCTCCTGAGCCGAGAGGCCCTGGGTGGCGAGAATCGCCTGGAACGCCTGCGGCCAGGGCTGATTCTTGATCTCGGCGCTCACCTCACCTTTGATGTCCTTGCCCAGGATGATCGTGCGCCCGCTGAAGGCCGCGAACCCGGCGACCACGTCGGCGATGCTGGCGCGGTCCCACGTCACGGTGATGCGGGACTCGTCCGCCGGCAGCGTGATCGGGTGGCCCGACTGCAGCCGTACCTCGGGCCTCGGCGCGGCGACACGCGGTTCCGCCGGGGCCGGCGCGGAGGCGGTCGTGGTCCAGCCGGCGAACGTGCCGGTGGCATCAAAGGTCACCCGGATCGCGCCACCAGGACGCTCGATCTGATAGGGGCGGCTATGGTCGAGTTCGACCACCACCCGCACCACGTCGGATCGGAACTGGGTGTAGCGGATGTTCAGCACGCCGCCGCGGTTCACGCCATCATAGGCGCCGACGGCGGTCTCACCGAGCTTGGCGCCGACGACATCGAGCACCAGGCGGTCCGGCGAGGCCAGCACGAAGTCGCGCACGTCCACCGCGCCCCGCACGCTCACCATTACCGCGGTGCGGCCGGCGGTCGGCTGAAGGCTGACGCCGGTGACCTCACCGCCTCCAGGGCCCTCCGCGCGGGCGGACGGCGTAGCCGCGCCCCAGAGAGCCGCGGCAGTCAGGACCACACGAAACATTGCCTTCATGGCGTCGCATCCTCCTGCTTGCGCAGCGAGAGAGTTTCCCGGCGTTCGATGCCGAAATCCTGGATCACGAACACAGCGTCCTTCGGTCGGATCTGCACCAGCTGGAGTCGGCCAAGCCGGTCACCCGCCCAGAGCTTGTGCCGCTTCCCGCCGATCTTCTCGCGGAGCACGACCACGCTGCGCGACGGAGTTTGAAGATTCTCGTAGACGCCCACGAGCTGGAGCTCGCCGATTTCGGGTCCGGACTTGTCCGAGTTGATGAGCGACACGAACGGATCGCGACCGCCGCCTCCGTACGCGAACGCCTCCCGGGCGACGTCGACCTCGCGGGCCTTCCGCGCGGAGTCCGCGCTGATCGAGTTGGCACGGCTCGAGGTGACTCGGACCGAGTCGAGAAGCACAGCGCCTGCGCGGGTCGAGTCACCGGCGGCTACCCGCAGGGTCGCCGCGGCGACGCTCGTCCGGTTCTGGGCCAGGCCGGTCGTGCCGGTCGCGACCGAGAACGCGGTCAGCAGGCCCAGGGCTACGAGATTACGAGCCACTCGCCTCTCCTTCGGCATTCGCTGCCTTGACGTAGGTGCGGATCTGGAACTTCGCTTCGAGCAGCGCGCCGGTGGTATCGCCGAGCGCCTTGGCAGCGTTGGTGTTCGCCGCGGCGACATTGAGGTCGTACGGCACGATGACCCGCTGGAGGCTCGCGACGTCGGCGAGAAAGGCGCCGATCTCGTCATAGTGCCCGATGACCGAGAGCGTGTACTTGTAGGTGTCGAACGGCGCGGGGCCGTTCTCGACGGGCTGTGGCACGACCTGAGAGAGCGTCACTCCGCGGATCTTGCTGCGAGTCGAAATGTCGTCGAGGAGGTTGGGCACCTCGTTCCGCTCCGGCACCAGGCGGCGCAGCAGCGCCAGGCTGCCGCGATAGTTGTCCAGCCGCTTGCGGAGATCGGCCACAGTGCCGCGCGCGAGTTCCTTCTTGGCGCTGTCCGTCGCCGCTTCGAGGCGCGCCACGGTATCGCGGACAGCGATGACGCGCTCCTGGCGGGTTGCGAGGCCCGCGATCCCGGCCGATTCGATCACGCTGCCGGTGTATGCGATATACCCTGTCAGGCCGGCCAGCAGGATCATGAGCACCGCGGTGGATTTCTGCTGCGCGAGGGATGCCATGGCCTACCTCACCGACTGATTGAGGG
>JACDDX010000014.1 GCA_013816685.1 Gemmatimonadales bacterium | reverse complement strand
GGCGACAACGTGCAGATGACCATCGAGCTGATCACGCCGATCGCCATGGACGAAGGCTTGCGCTTCGCCATCCGCGAGGGCGGCCGCACCGTCGGGGCCGGCGTCGTCACCAAGATCCTCAAGTAGGAAAGCGGGCCAGCAATGCCGAGGGACAAGATCATTCTCGAGTGCACCGAGTGCAAGAACCGCAACTTCTTTCAGGACAAAAACAAGCGGAAGCATCCGGAGCGGGTGGAGCGGCGGAAGTACTGTCCGCACTGCGACCAGCATCGCGCGCACAAGGAATCGAAGTAGGTGGAAAAGGCGCAGGTGGCACCCCCGGCATCCAACCGGATCTCGGGGTGGGTGCACCGCAGCGGGAGCTTCCTCACGGCGGTGCGTGAGGAACTCCGCAAGGTCACCTGGCCCAGCAGGCCCGAGCTGGTCAAGGCGACCCGGATGATCATCGTGCTCTCCATCCTGCTCGGAATCACGATCGGGCTGATGGACTGGCTGCTCCAGGTCATCCTGGTGGACGGCGTCGCCCGCCTCGCGCGGTGACCATGGCCGATTACCGGTGGTATGCCATCCAGACGACGGCCGGGCATGAGAACAAGGTCCGGAATCTCCTGCAGCGGCGGATCGAGGACGATCCCCGTCCGGCCGAGACCAAGCTGATCCGGCAGGCATTGGTGCCGACCCAGGAAGCGATCGAGATCAAGGCTGGCAAGAAGGTCACGGTGGAGCGGAAGCTCTACCCGGGCTACGTGCTGGTCGAGATGCAGATGAGCCAGGAAGCACTGCACCTGGTCAACAGCATTCAGGGCGTCATCAAGTTCGTCGGCACCGGCAAGATGCCGCAGCCGCTCCGGCCGGACGAGGTCAACCGTCTCCTCGGCATCGCCGAGGCGGTGGCCGAGGCCGAGCCGAAGGAGGAGATCCCCTTCATGATCGGTCAGGTCGTGGAGATCACCGAGGGGCCGTTCTCCGATTTCAGCGGTACGGTGGAAGAGGTGCTGGCGGACAAGGGCAAGGTGAAAGTGTCGGTGAGCCTGTTCGGCCGGCCGACGGCGGTGGAGCTCGACTACCTCCAGCTCCGCGGCCACTAAGCGGACCGACAGCAGGTCCCGCGACCGCGCGGGTCATCGCGGCAGGTAGGGGCGCGCCACTGTGCCCACCGAAACGAGGAGTACGATGGCAAAGAAGATCACGGCCATGGTCAAGCTGCAGTGCCCGGCAGGCGCGGCCACGCCCGCGCCTCCGGTAGGCACGGCGCTCGGCCCGCATGGCGTGAACATCATGGAGTTCGTGAAGCAGTTCAACGCCCGGACCCAGAACCAGAGTGGTATGGTCATCCCGGTGGTGGTCACCATCTTCGGCGACCGCACGTTCACGTTCATCACCAAGACGCCGCCGGCCCCGAACCTCCTGCTGAAGGAAGCCGGAGTGGAGAAGGGGAGCGGCCAGCCGAACCGCACCAAGATCGGCAAGGTCACCAGCGCCCAAGTCAGGAAGATCGCCGAAATCAAAATGGCCGACCTCAACGCATCGGACGTCGACAGCGCCATGCGCATGATCGCCGGCACCGCGCGCTCGATGGGCCTCGAGGTGATCGACTGATGGGCGCCGCGGGCAAGCGGTTCGAGGCCTCGGCGGCGAAGGTGGACCGGAGCCGCACCTACCAGATTTCCGAGGCGGTGACGCTGGTGAAGGGCGCTGCGTTCGCCCGCTTCGACGAGACCGTGGACGTGGCCGTCCGGCTCGGCGTCGATCCACGTCACGCCGACCAGGTGGTCCGTGGGACGGTGTCTCTGCCGCATGGAACCGGCAAGTCGGTTCGCGTGTTAGTAATCACCCAGGGAGAGCGGGTCCGGGAGGCGGAAGCCGCCGGAGCCGATTTCGTGGGCATCGAATACATCCAGCGGATCAAGGACGGCTGGCTCGACTGTGACGTCATCGTGGCCACCCCGGACGTGATGGGCCAGCTCGGCGCCCTGGGACGGGTGCTGGGTCCCCGCGGTCTGATGCCGAACCCGAAAGCCGGTACGGTCACCATGGACGTCGGCAAGGCGGTGCGCGAGATCAAGGCCGGCAAGATCGAGTTCCGGGTGGACAAGACCGGCAACGTGCACGCGCCGGTCGGCAAGGTGTCGTTCCAGCCGGATCAGCTCGCGGCCAACGTGCAGGCCTTCATGGATACCATTGTCCGGGCCAAGCCGGCCGCGGCCAAGGGCGTCTACATCCGCTCGGCGACGCTGTCGAGCACCATGGGGCCGGGCGTGCGTCTCGAGACGGCGGGGTACCGATGAGCAGGACCGAGCGGCAGGAGACGATCGACTCCCTGAGCGAGCAGCTCAAAGGGTCGCCCAACGTCTACGTGACCGACTTCAGCGGGCTCAACGTCCTCCGGATGACCGAGCTCCGCCGGCGGCTCCGCGGTGCCGGCGTCCAGTACGTGGTGGTCAAGAACACGCTGGCGCAGCGCGCCTTCCAGGCCAACGGGGTCACCGGGCTCGACGACCATCTGGCCGGTCCGACCGGTCTGGTGCTGTCGGGGTCCGACCCCGTGGCCGGCGCCAAGGTGCTCAGCGACTTCGCCCGCGAGTTCGAGAAGCCCGCGATCAAGATCGGCCTGGTGGACGGCCGAACCGTCACCGCCGATCAGGTCAAACGGCTGGCGAGCCTGCCGACCAGGGACGTGCTGCTGGGACAGCTCGCCGGCTATATGCAGTCGCCCGTGGCACAGCTCGCGGGACTGATGAACGAGATGCTCTATCAGGTGGTTGGCGCCCTCGAGGCGCTTCGCTCGCAGCGTAGTGCTGCTTCTTAACCAGACGGAGAGAAATACGATCATGGCCACCACCACGCTGACCAACGAAGAGATCCTCGACGCAATCGGGAACAAGACGGTCGTCGAGCTCGCCGACCTGATCGAGGCGTTCAAGGGCAAGTTCAACGTCACCATCGCCGCGGCAGCCCCGGCTGCCGGTGGCGCGGGTGCCGGTGCGGTCCCGACCCCCGCGGTCGAAGAGAAGACCGAGTTCGCCGTCGTCCTCAAGGAGGGCGGCCCGAAGAAGATCCAGGTGATCAAGGCGGTTCGCGAGATCACGAGCCTGGGTCTCAAGGAAGCCAAGGACGCGGTGGATAACGCTCCGAGCACCCTCAAGGAGGGCGTGTCCAAGGCCGAAGCGGAAGAGCTCAAGAAGAAGCTGGAGGATCAGGGCGCGGTCGTCGAGCTGAAGTAGGGCGAAGCGCTCGCCCGCCAAGGACCGGTCCCCGTGACCAGTTCGGCGGGACCGGTGCCTTCACCCTATTTCAGCGAGACGCATGGACGCTCGTCGTACCCTTAGTTCCGGAATCTGCCGAGCCCCCAGGACCCCGTCCGGGCACCCGCGCATCCCGCGCGGGTGGGTACGGGGCATCCGTGTTGGGGCCCTTTGTGTTGCGCGCCCGCCGCGCGAGAGTGAGTGACTGATGCCGCAAACCCGATCGGTGATCACGTTCAGCAAGCGAGAGGGCGGCATGCCGATGCCGCACCTGCTCGACATTCAGACCGCCGCCTTCACGACGCTGCTCGTCCCCGACGATGTGCACGGGGCCCGGCAGGACGTGTCGCTGGAGCGCGTCTTCCGCGATCTTTTCCCGATCTCGGACGTGAACGAGAAGTACAAGCTGGAGTTCCTGAGCTATTCGCTGGGTGAGGCGAAGTATTCCGTGGAGGAGTGCATCGAGCGCGACATGACCTACGCCGCGCCCCTCAAGGCCAAGCTCCGCCTCGACGTGTATGAGGAAGTTGAAGGCCAGAAGCGGCTCAAGAACGCCATCGAGAAGGAAGTCTATCTGGGCGAGCTGCCGATCATGACCCCCTTGGGGACGTTCGTGATCAACGGCGCCGAGCGCGTTGTCGTCAGCCAGCTCCATCGCTCGCCCGGCGTGGTGTTCGAGGAGGACACCCACCCCAACGGCCAGCGCCTCTTCAGCGCGCGGATCATCCCGTTCCGGGGCTCGTGGGTCGAGTTCACGATCGACATCCACGACGTGATCTACGTGCACATCGACAAGAAGAAGAAGTTCCCCGCCACGGCGCTGCTGCGCGCGTTCGGGCACGGAAATAATGCCGACATCCTCCGGCTCTTCTTCGCGACGAAAGAGCTGAACATCACCGGCAAGCTGGAGGGCCGGCAGGAGAAGCGCGAAGTAATCGGCGCGCTCCTGTCCGTCGACGTGCCCGACCCGGAAGATCCATCCGGCGAGCCGCTGGGCGCGGTGGGCGACGAGCTCACCCAGGAACGGCTCAACGCCATGCGTCACGTCGGCGTGAAGGCCGTGCAGGTCTTTGCCGGCTACACCGCGCTCGACGTGCGGGACGAAGAGCAGCCGACCTCGACCCGCGACCGCCACAACCACGTGCTCGCCTTCGCCGCCGGCGATCCCGAGACCGGCGAGGTGGTGGCCGAGGCGGGCGAGGAGCTCACCGACGATCTCCGGAAGCGGCTGATCAAGGCCGGGATCCACAAGGTCGAGGTGCTGCTCCCGGCCGGCCGGTCCGAGTCGCCCCTGATCAAGAACACGCTGGCCAAGGACCCGACCCACAGCGAGGCCGAGGCCCTGGAGCAGATCTATGCCCTGCTCCGACCGGGCGACGCGCCCAACCTCGAAACCGCGCGGCAGCAGCTCCAGCGGCTCTTCTTCAACCCCAAGCGGTACGATCTGGGCCGGGTGGGCCGGTACAAGATCAATCAGCGCCTCAAGCTCAAGACCGACGCGAACCACACGGTCCTGACCGAAGACGATTTCGTGGCCATCATCCGTTACCTGATCGATTTGCACGACGGGCGCGGGTTCACCGACGACATCGACCACCTCGGCAACCGCCGGATCCGCTCGGTGGGCGAGCTGATCGCCAACCAGTTCTCCGTCGGCCTCTCACGCATGGCGCGGCTGGTCAAGGAGCGGATGAGCATCAACTCGGACCCCGAGAAGATCTCGCTCGACGACTTGGTCAATGCCCGGACCGTGAGCGCCGTCATTCAGGCGTTCTTCGGGAGCTCGCAGCTCTCGCAGTTCATGGACCAGACGAACCCGCTGGCCGAGCTGACCAACAAGCGCCGGCTTTCGGCGCTCGGCCCGGGCGGCCTCACACGGGAACGCGCGGGCTTCGAAGTCCGCGACGTGCATTATTCGCAGTACGGACGGATGTGCCCGATCGAGACGCCGGAAGGGCCGAACATCGGCCTGATCACCAGCCTCTCCACCTATGCGCGCATCAACGACCTTGGCTTCATCGAGACGCCGTATCGCGTGGTGAAGAAGGGCAAGGTTACCGACGACATCCGCTGGCTCTCGGCGAGCGACGAGGAGGATTTCACAGTCGCCCAGGCGAATGCGGTGCTGAACACCGAGGGCGCCTTCTCCGAGCAGCTGGTGCTGTGCCGGAAGGGCGACGACTACCCGCTGCTGCCGCCCGATCGGATCGACTTCATGGACGTGGCGCCGGAGCAGCTCGTGAGCATCGCGGCGGCGCTGATCCCGTTCCTCGAGCACGATGACGCCAACCGCGCGCTCATGGGATCGAACATGCAGCGGCAGAGCGTTCCGCTGCTGTTCCCCCAGGCGCCGCTGGTCGGCACCGGGCTCGAAGAGAAGGTGGCCCGCGACTCGGGCGCGGTGATCGTCGCGCGGCGGGCCGGCGTCGTCACCCGCGTCACCGCGGACGAGATTCTAGTCGATGCGGGAGTGGACGATATCGGCGTGGGCGAGACCCCGCTGGCACGCCTCCACCAGCATGACCGCTACCGGGTGAAGAAGTTCTGGCGCACCAACCAGGATACCGCCATCAATCAGCGGCCCCTGGTGCAGCTCCATCAGCGGGTGAAGGAAGGCGAGATCATCGCCGACGGCGCGGCGACCGAGGGCGGCGAGCTCGCGCTCGGCAGCAACGTGCTGGTGGCGTTCATGCCCTGGTACGGGCACAACTTCGAGGACGCCATCGTCCTCAGCGAGCGGCTGGTGAAGGACGACGTCTACTCATCGATCCATATCCAGGAGCTCGAGCTGCACGTCCGCGACACCAAGCGCGGCCAGGAAGAGATCACCCGCGAGATTCCGAACGTCTCCGACGAGAGCGTCGTGGACCTCGACGAGCGCGGCATCGTCCGGATCGGCGCCCATGTGAAGCCGGGCGACATCCTCGTCGGCAAGATCACCCCGAAGGGCGAGACCGAGCTGAGCCCCGAGGAGAAGCTGCTCACCGCGATCTTCGGTGAGAAGGCGAAGGACGTGAAGGACAGCTCGCTCAAGGTGCCGCCCGGCATGGCCGGCGTGGTCATCGACGTCAAGATCTTCAGCCGGATCGAGGATCAGGTCGTCGAGAAGGATCGCGGGGAGCGGATCGGCGAGGTGCGCCGGATCGAGAACGACGAGAAGACCCGCATCAGCACGGTGATGTTCGACGAGCTGCGGCACCTGCTCGTCGGGCAGGAAGTGGCGCTGATGCTCAAGGCCGGCACTGTCGAGGAGTACATCGCCGGCGGCACCAAGCTCACCGCCGAGCGGCTGCAGGACGTGGACCTCGGCGACGTGGATCTGAAGACGCTCCGGGTGGCCAACAAGTCGGCCAACGAGCGGCTCCGGCAGTCGATCGATATGGCCGCGCGCGAGCGGGCCCGGGTCGAGGAGAAAGCCGAGGATCAGATCGACAAGATCCTCCAGCCGGACGAGCTGCCCCCCGGCGTCATCCAGCTGGTGAAGGTGTACCTTGCCGAGAAGCGGAAGATCTCGGTGGGCGACAAGATGGCCGGCCGGCACGGCAACAAGGGCATCGTCGCCCGCATCGTGCCGGAGGAGGATATGCCGTTCCTGCCGGACGGCACGCCGGTGGACATCGTGCTCAATCCGCTTGGCGTGCCGAGCCGAATGAACGTGGGGCAGATCCTCGAGACGCATCTGGGGTGGTGCGCCCGGCTGCTGGGCTTCGAGGCCAAGACGCCGGTGTTCCGGGGCGCGGACGAGGCCGAGATCGGGGTGCTGCTCCGGCTGGCCGGGTTCCGCTGGGCGGCGGAGGGGTTGAAGCTCAGGAGCCGGCCGCCCGAGCTGGCACCGGAGGCGATCACCCGCCTGGTCCACGACCTCAAGAAGGTGGCGCCCCACGGCGAGCGCACGACGCTCCTCGAGGCCGGCGTCGGCATGCTGGGCTCGAAGCAGGCGTCGGCCGAAACCCGCGAGCTGTTTCACGGCGTGCGGAGCTTCCTGGCCGATGCATCGCGCGAGCTGGCGGCGCGTGAAATCGACCACCGGCGTCAGGAGCTCGCGACCCATCGCGATCTCGCGCAGGACGGCGCGCCGGCGATCGGCAGGGCGGCGAAGGAGCTGGAGAAGTCGGCCGAGGTCGGGCTGGCCGAGGCGCTCAATGCCTCGGGCAAGCCGGCGCTCAGCGCGCTGATCTCCTCGAAGAGCGATGCCGGGGTTGATGCGGCGGCCGACGAGCTGCTGCGCGCGGCGGGACTCACGCCGGCAGGCAAGGCGCGGCTCCGCGACGGACGCACCGGCCAGGAGTTCGAGGGTGAAGTGACGGTCGGCTCGATCTACATGCTCAAGCTGAGCCACCTGGTGGACGACAAGATCCACGCGCGGTCGATCGGACCGTACTCGCTGGTAACGCAGCAGCCGCTGGCGGGCAAGGCGCAGTTCGGCGGGCAGCGGTTCGGGGAAATGGAAGTCTGGGCGCTCGAGGCCTATGGTGCCGCGCACGTGCTCCAGGAAATGCTGACGGTCAAGTCCGACGACGTGAACGGCCGCAGCAAAGTGTACGAGGCAATCGTGAAGGGGCAGAATCTGCCCGAGCCCGGGATCCCGGAGTCGTTCAACGTGCTCGTGAAGGAATTGCAGGCGCTCGGCCTGAAGGTCACGCTCGGGACCACCGAAGCCGGCGACGAATAGAGGCGATGACATGATTGATTTTCGCAGCGGGCGCGAGCCCAAGAGCTCGAGCTTCGACTATATCAGCATCCGGATCGCGGCCCCGGAGGAAATCCGGGGACCGCGCGATCCCAAGGAGCGCGAACGCCTGGAGCTTCAGGGGCAGCGCACCTGGTGGTCCTGGGGCGAGGTGACCAAGCCCGAGACCATCAACTACCGCTCGTTCAAGCCGGAGAAGGACGGCCTCTTCTGCGAGCGCATCTTCGGTCCGGTCAAGGACTGGGAATGCCACTGCGGCAAGTACAAGCGGATCCGCTATCGCGGCGTGATCTGCGATCGCTGCGGCGTGGAAGTGACGCTCAGCAAGGTGCGGCGCGAGCGCATGGGCCACATCGAGCTCAGCGTGCCGGTGGCGCACATCTGGTTCTTCAAGACGCTGCCATCACCGATGGGCAACCTGATCAACATCACGTTGCGCGATCTCGAGCGGGTGATCTACTACTCGAGCTACATCGTCATCGAGGCCGGCAAGCAGGAAGTCGACCCCAATCAGCTCCTCGATGAAGAGGAGTACCTGACCCTCCGCGCCAAGGCGCGCGACGAGGGCGACACCGTCTTCCGCGCCGACATCGGCGCCCCGGCGGTGCGCGAGCTGCTCGGTCGGCTCGACATCCGGAAGCTCGCGGACGAGCTGCGCGCGGGCGTCGCGACCGAGACCAGCCAGCACCGCAAGAAGCAGATGCTCAAGCGGCTGAAGATCGTGGACGCGTTCATGAGCTCGGGCGACGCCGGCGACCTGCCCAACAACCCGACCTGGATGATCCTCGACGTAGTCCCGGTGATCCCGCCGGACCTCCGGCCGCTGGTGCCGCTCGACGGCGGACGCTTCGCCACGAGCGACCTCAACGATCTGTACCGCCGGGTGATCAACCGCAACAACCGGCTCACCAAGCTCATCCAGCACAAGGCGCCGGAGGTCATCCTCCGGAACGAGAAGCGGATGCTGCAGGAGGCGGTGGACGCCCTGTTCGACAACGGCCGCCGCTCCAAGGCGATCCGAGGCCGGGGCAAGCGTCCGCTCAAGAGCCTCAGCGACATGCTCAAGGGCAAGCAGGGCCGGTTCCGCCAGAACCTGCTCGGCAAGCGGGTGGACTACTCCGGCCGCTCGGTCATCGTGGTGGGCCCGGAGCTCCGACTCCACCAGTGCGGGCTGCCGAAGGCGATGGCGGTCGAGCTGTTCAAGCCGTTCATCATCCACAAGCTGGTGGAGAAGGGCATCGCCGAGACGGTGAAGCGCGCCAAGAAGATCGTGGAGCGCGAGAGCCCCGAGGTCTACGAGATCCTGGAAGAGATCATCCAGGACCATCCGGTGCTCCTGAACCGGGCGCCGACGCTCCACCGCCTGGGCATCCAGGCGTTCGAGCCGGTGCTGGTCGAGGGCAAGGCGATCCGGATCCATCCGCTGGTCTGCGCGGCGTTCAACGCCGACTTCGACGGCGACCAGATGGCGGTGCACGTGCCGCTGTCGTTCGAGGCGCAGCTCGAAGCGCGCCTGCTGATGATCTCGTCCAATAACGTCCTCAAGCCGTCCGACGGCCGCCCGGTGGCGGAGCCCAGCCAGGACATGGTTCTGGGCAGCTACTTCCTCACCAAGCTGCCGGCGGGTTACGAGGAAGAGCTGCGGAAAGCGGGCGTCAGCAGGACCGAGGAGAAGAAGAAGGAGCTGTGGAAGGCGGCCAAGTACTTCGGCAGCCTGGCCGAGCTGGAGATGGCGCTGCTCAACGGCAGCGTCGGCTACCATTCGGCGATCCAGTTCTGGTACATCCCGCCGCCCGAGACGGTCGACGAGGAGGCGCGCCGTCCCCGCTGGCTCCGCACGACCGTGGGCCGGGTGCTGTTCAACAGCATCGTGCCCCGCCAGGTGGTGGCCGAGCTGGGCTTCCGCGACCTGCTGATGAAGAAGAAGGAGCTGTCGGGCCTGGTGCTGGAGTCGTACCGACGGGCCGGGCTGGCCGAGACGGTCACGTTCCTCGACCGGCTCAAGGAATTCGGCTTCCGCTTCGCCACCATGGGCGGCGTGTCGATCGGCATCGAGGATCTGGAGATTCCGGTCAAGAAGGCAGACCTGCTGGCAGAGGCCGACACCCGCGTCAAGCGGTTCCAACGGGCGTACAACACCGGTCAGATCACCTTCGGAGAGCGGTACAACAAGGTGATCGATGCCTGGACCCACGCCAACAACGACGTGGCCGAAGAGATGATCAACTCGATGCGTGTCAGCCGCGGCGGGTTCAATCCGGTGTACATGATGTTCGATTCCGGCTCCCGCGGCAGCCGCGACCAGATCCGGCAGCTCGCCGGTATGCGCGGGCTGATGGCGAAGCCGCAGAAGAAACTGACCGGCGGTATCGGCGAGATCATCGAAAGCCCGATCAAATCGAACTTCCGTGAAGGACTCACCGTGCTCGAGTACTTCATCTCGACGCATGGCGCCCGGAAGGGTCTGGCCGACACCGCGCTCAAGACGGCGGACGCCGGCTACCTGACCCGCCGGCTGGTGGATGTGGCGCAGGACGTCACGGTCACCGAAGAAGATTGCGGTACCATCCTGGGCTTGGAGATCTCGGCCCTCAAGGAGGGCGAGGACATCATCGAGCCGCTGCGCGAGCGAATCCTGGGCAGCGTTGCGAGCGAGGATGTGTTCGATCCCCACGAGCTCGACGAGGACGGCGATCCGAAGCTGCTGGTCGAAGCCGGCCAGCTGGTGGACGAGGAGTCCTCGAACGCCATCGACGACGCCGGTATCGAAAAGGTGAAGATCCGGTCGGTGCTCACCTGCGAGGCCCGTCGCGGCGTCTGCCGCATGTGCTACGGCCGGAACCTGGCCACCATGGATATGGTGGACATGGGCGAGGCGGTCGGCATTCTTGCGGCGCAGTCGATCGGCGAGCCGGGCACCCAGCTCACGCTGCGAACCTTCCACATCGGCGGCACGTCGAGCCGGATCGCGGAAGAGGCGGAGCGGCGGGCGCGCTCGGACGGCAAGGTGAAGTACACCGAGGGGCTGGAGTGGTCCGACGTGCCGGTCGAGTACGAGGACGGCTCGAAGGGCAGCATCCGCGTCGTGCTCACCCGTGAGGACGAGTCGGCGTCGGACGAGAGCAAGGAAGGTATCCAGGTGGTGGACCCGAAGGATCCGAAGCGGGTGCTCAACCGCTATCCGGTGCCCGAGGGCGCGTTGCTCCAGGTGAAGGAGGGCGACCTCGTCACCAAGGGCGATTCGGAGCGTCGCGGGACGATCCTGTACACGTGGGATCCGTACAACGATCCGAGCATCATCAAGGCCGACGGTGAGCTGCGCTGGAAGGATCTCGTGCCGGGCGCGACCCTGCGCGAGGAGCTGGACGAGGGCACCGGTCTCCGGAGCCTCGTGGTGATGGCCGATCCCGATCGCGAGCTGCACCCGTCGGTGCTGGTGTACATCAGCGGCCGGAAGGATCCCCAGGAGTACACGCTGGCCGAAGGCAGCCGCGTCATTCTCGGCTCGCCGACCGATCAGGTGAGCCGCGGAATGGAAGTGCCCGACACCGCCAACCCGTGGAGCCCCAAGTTCCACGTGGACGAGCGGCCGATCAACGAGGCGTGGCCGAGCAAGACCAAGAAGGAGAGCAAGGACAAGACGGTCTTCCTCTCCGCGCCGGTGAAGATCGCGAAGGGCATCACCGTCACCAAGATCCCGCGGCAGGCGTACAAGACGCGCGACATCACGGGCGGCCTTCCGCGCATTGCGGAGCTGTTCGAGGCGCGGCGGCCGAAGGATCCGGCGACGATCGCCGAGGTGGACGGGGTTGTGAAGTTCGGCGAGATCAAGCGCGGCAAGCGGGAGATCTACGTCTATCCCGAGCCGGCCGAGGAAGGCGTGGAGCCGCAGCTGTACGAGGTGCCGGCGGGCAAGCACCTCCGGGTGCACGAGGGCGATCGGGTGCGGGCGGGCGACCGTCTGACCGAGGGTCCCGTGAACCCTCACGACATCCTGCTCATCAAGGGACCGCGTGCGGTGCAGGAGTATCTGCTCAACGAGGTGCAGGAGGTCTACCGGCTGCAGGGGGTGCGCATCAGCGACAAGCACATCGGCGTGATCGTGCGCCAGATGCTGCAGAAGGTGCGCGTCACCGACCCGGGTGCCACCGAGTTCCTCGAAGGCGAGACGGTGGACCGCGTCAGCTTCCGCGACGAGAACGAGCGGACGGTGAAGCGGAAGGGGGACGCAGCCGAGGCGGAGCCGGTGCTCCTCGGCATCACCAAGGCGAGTCTCACGACGCAGTCGTTCATCTCGGCGGCGTCGTTCCAGGAGACCACGCGGGTGCTCACCGATGCGGCGATCCGCGGGGCCAAGGACGATCTCCTCGGTCTCAAGGAGAACATCATCATCGGGCACCTGATCCCGGCGGGCAGCGGCATCTACCGCTACGCCGAGATCGACATTCAGCCACCCGCGGGTTACGAGGCACCGCCGCCGCGGATCGAGGAGCCGGCACCGCAGCCGGTGCTCGCCGCCGCGCTGGTGGACGAGGAGTAAGTCGTCGAACCGTTCGAGACAGCAACAGAGCGCCCGGGAGAGATCCCGGGCGCTTTGTGCATGTCGTCAGGAGGTCGTACGAGACGAGAGATGAGTCTGGGAATCGCGCTGGCGCTGGTCCTGCACGTGTCGGCATCGGCGCAGTCGGGGACGGGGGACGTGAAAGGTCTGCTTCGGCGCCAGACGCAGGAGATGCTCGACGCCATCACGAGCGGATCGCGTGACGTGTGGGATCGCTATCTGGATCCGTCGGTGAGTTACGTGACCGAAGACGGCGTGCTCAAGACGCGGAAGGAGATGCTGGACAACATCCGACCGCTGCCGAAGGGGATCTCGGGCGACATCCGGATCGTCGATTTCCGTGAGACAGCGCAGG
>JACDDX010000013.1 GCA_013816685.1 Gemmatimonadales bacterium | reverse complement strand
CTCCTGCTCGTTGCTGCCGTGGCGTGGAACATCGTAGCCCGCCAGCATGGCGGGGAGCCGGGGCGCGCTGGTCCCCGCGGAGCGAATTGATGACGCTCCCACAGCGGTCTCCAGATCCCGAGACGGGTTCGCTCCCGGCATCTGGAGACGGACGATCCGCTCACGGCCGGCACTGGCGCGCCACTGCGGCGGCGGCCGGGGGTATCGCGGCGGCCCTGTTCGCCTCACTCTGCTGCATCGCACCGCTGCTGTTCGTCGCGCTCGGTGTCGGCGCAGGGCTCGCCAGCACGTTCGAGCCGCTCCGCCCAGGACTCGCAACGTTGACGGTGGGACTGTTGGCACTCGGGTTCTACATCGTGTATCGGCGGCGGAAGACGCAGGTGGGCACCGAATGCGCTGCCCGCCCGTACCCTCCGAGCGGACGTCGGGACCAGGCGCTGCTCTGGATCTCGGCAGCTGTGGCGCTCGCGCTGCTGAGATTCCCCGAATGATCGAAGCTCCTGGTTTGATGAGGTTCTTCGACGGGGGTAATGCTCGCCACCGGGAAAACGCGTTTGGACATTCAGGACGGGGTGTGATATCGTGAGTCGCTCAATACGAGCTGCCGTGACCTTTGACCCTGATAGGGTCACCGTTCGGCAAATGATCGCCGCGATCGCGATGCTGGGCTACACGGCGTCACCCGAGAAGGGATGACTCGGGCCAGATGCGGAGAGGTAGGCTTCGGCACCTTGTTCGCGCTCTCTCTGTGGCTCCTGTTGGGGGCCGGTGCTGCGCAGTGCGGGTCGTCTGCGGACGGAGAGGATTCGAGTACTGGCAGGAGACGTGTCGGAACCCTTCCCTGAGGGGAGGACGCCGCAATGACAGCCGGACTCCGCACGACGCTCTGGATCCTGAGTTCGCTCGCAGTGCTCTGGACGCTTGGTCCCCTCGTCGGAGTGTTTAGCATGGGCGGAATGATGAGGTCCGACGGCATGAGGACGGGCGGCGCCATGATGGGCCACGGAGGGATGATGAGCGGCATGATGATGGGTGGCATGATGGCCCACATGCTCCTCACTTGGGGCGTGATGCTCGGCCTCGCAGGGGTGTTCCTCTGCCTGATGGTAACGGCGCGCCACCGTTCGTAGCGCCACGCGCGTGTAGGAACTCGAGCGTAGGAAGACAAAGGACTGCATGATGCCTCCACCAACCCGTCTCCGCGGCGTGGAGCACTACGGCGCGCATTCGCCCGCAAGGGCAGGGTCTGCGGCGGCAGCGTCCGAACCTATAATGCCGGGTGCGACTTCGTGTCCCGGACTTGCTATCGCTAAAGCCGATCAACCGGTGCAGATCTCGAACGCCGAGCCCGCATCCAGAACGGTGACCGGCGCCACACGCGAGACGGGCACCGGCGTGTAGCGTGAACGCATGAGTCCACCTCCCACGCGTCGCTCTCGCGGTGACGGCACCCCGCTCGCCGGAGTCGTCGAGCGAAACATCCGCAGCCTCGTCGACCGCCGCCGAGACGAGGAGGTGCGGCGCCCGGCGCAGGACCGGCTGGCCGACGCGATCACCCGCTTCACCGGGAGCATGCGGTTCGTCTACCTGCACCTGGTGCTGTTCGGACTCTGGATCGCCATCAACCTCGGGCTGCTTCCCTTCATCCCCCGCTTTGATGAGACTTTCGGGGTGCTGGCCATGGTCGCCTCGGCGGAGGCGATCTTCCTCTCCACCTCGTCCTCATCAGCCAGAACCGGATGGCGGCGGTGTCCGACCGGCGCGCCGAGCTCGACCTGCAGATCAGCCTCCTCGCCAAGCACCAGATCAGTCGGGTGATCACCCTGGTGACGCAGATCGCCGGGCGCATGGGCATCGAGGCAGCCCAGGACCCCGAATTGGCCGAGCTCGCTCGCGACACTGCGCCGGAGACGGTGATGCGGCGGATCGAGGAGACCGAGGAGCAGTCGGCCTCTTATTTCAATTGCTCCGTCCGGCACTGCGCCGGCGCCTTGTCGGGACGCCAGCGGACGAAGCTCGTGCCGTGCCGGAAGCGGCCCCCCGACACATGATCGTACCCCACCTCGACGACCAGCTTCGGCGCGAGCGGCTCCCACTTCGCTGAACGCTCCGTACTCCAGCGGCTCGGGCCACCAGGCGCCTTACCCGAGAAGCCCGGTGGCTTGCGCAGACGCTCGAGCCGTGCGGTCAGTCCAACGCGCTCCTCGGCACTCAGGCTGGAGCAGAATCCCACGTGGTTCAGCAGGCCCTCGTCGTCATAGAGTCCGAGCAGCAGTGAACCCACCCCGCCTCCATTCGACGCATACCGGAATCCCCCGACGACGCAGTCGGCCGTGCGCTGCCGTTTCACCTTCAGCATTCCGTCCCGCTCGCCCGAGCGATAGGGCCGGTCCAGCCGCTTGGCCACGACGCCGTCCAGGTCACCACCGCCTCCGCCGGCGAGCCAGGCGCGCGCCGTCACGAGGCGGCGCGTGGCCGGCGAGAGGACGACCGACTTCCCCTGCAGGTACTTCTTCGCGAACGTCTCCAGCCGCGGCCGACGGTCCTCGAGCGGCAGCTCGACCAAGGATCGCCCGCGCTCATCCACCAGCAGGTCGAACAGAACGAACCGGGCACGGTGGGCCTCCACCAGCGTGCGCACCCGACTCGCGGCCGGGTGCACCCGCAACAGCAGCTCGTCGAACGAGAGCCGGCCGTCCACCGGGATCACGATCTCGCCGTCCACGACGAAGCGCTTCGCACCCAGTGCCCCGAGCGCTTCCACGACGTCCGGGAAATACCGGCCGAGGGATTTGCCGGCCTTGCTCTGGAGTCGCACGGTGTCGCCGTCGCGGAACGCGATGCAGCGGAATCCGTCCCACTTGGGCTCAAACTGCCAGCCGACGCCGATGGGCAGCGCGTCGGCGGTCTCCGCTTCCATCGGTTGAAATGGAAATGCGAGCGGCAGGCTCATGCGGCCGGCTCCAGCCGGAACCGCCCGCGCGCCTGGAGCAGCGGCTTCCAGAGATCGCCGAGCTTCCGGACCCGGTCCGGGACGTTGTCAAGCCGGAATGCTTCCAGCTCGACGCCTTGCTCCACCTCGCGCCAGGTCACCGGCGTGGACACCGTCGCCTGCTCAGTGGGTCGCACCGAGTAGATCGACGCGAGGGTTCGTCCCCAGGCGTTCTGGTTGTAATCGACCAGCACCCGCCCTCGCGGCCGGTCGGCGATCCGATACTCGGCTGTGATGAGCGCGGGATGCCGCCGCGCCAGGTCGATGGCCAGACTCTTGGCGACGCGCCAGACGTCCTTCTGCACCGGGCCACGCACAATCGGCACGTAGAGGTGCATGCCGGTCGAGCCGCTCGTCTTCACGAGCGGCGTCATCCCGAGCGCCTCCAGCGTGTCCCGCACCACGAGCGCCGTTTCCCGCACCTGCGCGAACGGGACTCCCGGACCAGGGTCGAGGTCGAAGTGGAGGTGGTCGGGGCGGTTGGTGTCGTCACAGCGCGCGTACCACTGATTGAGATCGATGCAGCCGAGGTTGACCAGCCACAGGAGTGAGGCGAGATCGTTGGCCATCGGAAAGTCGATCACGCTGGCCGACTTGTGCTCGATGGCGCAGGTCTCGATCCAGCCTGGTCGAGACGGAGGCGTCCGCTTCATGAAGAAGCACTTGCCGTGGATCCCGTTCGGGTACCGCTTCATCACCATCGCCCGGTCGGTGAGATGCGGGAGCAGCACCGGCGAGACGTCGGCGTAGTACTGCAGCAGGTCGCGCTTGGTGAGCCCGGCCTCCGGCCAGAAGGTCTTGCCGAGGCTGGTGAGCGTCACCGTTCGCCGTCCGAGACGAACGGCGACGTCGTCAGTCGTCGATGGAAGCCGCGGCGGTGGGCGTCGTGGTATCGTCGGCATTGCTCGTTTCGGCGGAGGAGGGTTGCAGTTTCGTGGGACGCCGGCCCCGCCGGACGGCGGTGGCGATCGGCGTGTAGTCGAGTTCCGCGCCCGCACGCGTGGCCCTGAGCAGCATGGCCCCGCGACTCATGTCGCCTCGGCCCACGAACTCTGATGGGAACAGCAGGCGTTCGCCAATGACCTCGAGCAGCACGTCCACGTACTTGGCCGTGGCGATACTGCCGAGCAGCACGATGTCCGGCTGGGCGCTGTCGCGCGAGCTCTCGATCGCTCGCAGGTCACGGAGCAGCGGATTTCGGTAGCGCGGCTCGAGCGGCTGAATCTCGCCGGTGGCGAACTCCCTGAGATCGTCAGTGGTGACCGGTGTGTCGGGTGACAGCAGGCCTCGGTTCGTGGTGATGATGTGAATGCCGGCAACGCCGGTCGGCGGGCACGCGAAGCGGCGGGCGTAGGTGAGCTTTCCGCGAAAGTAGAGTCCGCTCATGAAGCTGAACGCCTCGCCCAGTGTGATCGTCCCTCCGTCCTGGAGCTCATAGGCCAGAGCAAACTTTCCCCGGCCGCCGAGCAGCAGCTCGGCCCGCTTGCCGCCGCAGTTGGCCGGCGAGAGGAGAAAGATCCGGGGAGGCAGCTCAGCGGGCATGAGCAATGGGGCGCTCACCGCCGAGCGGTGGCCAGCGCCCGCACCAGGCGGGTCGTGAACTCGAGTCCCCGGTAAAAGGCATCGACCCGGATCCGCTCGTCCCGGCCATGGGCGCGAATGTCATCTTCGTCCAGGCCCACACCGCTGACGCCGTACACGGGGATACCCGCGTTCCGGAAGTAGAGCCCGTCGGTCGCACCGGTCTCCATGCTGGGGACGACGACCGCGTCCGGCCACATCGCGCTCGTGATGCTGTCCACCGGCGCGAGCACCTCCGGCACCAGCGGCGACGGGGGAGAGGGTTTGGGCGGCCGCACGACGCTCACCTGCACGGCGGTGTCGGCGATGACGCGATGGACGGTTGCGATCACGCCGTCGACCCGCTCCTCCGGGAGCATCCGGCAATTCACGATCGCGGCGGCGCTCTGCGGGAGGGCGTTGTTCGCGTGGCCGCCCTCGAGCCGGGTGGCAACGCAGGTGGTGCGCAGGAGCGCGTTGAACCACGGAGAGCCGGCGCTCAGCCGTCGCATGGCTCCGCTATCGGCGTGGTCACCGATACGTCGCATCGGCGTGGCGACGCTGTCGGGCTCGGTGGCGGCGGCGCGGGAGAAGTAAGCGCGGGTGATCGGATTGAGGCGGGCCGGAAACTCGTACTCGCCGAGCCGTGACAGAGCGGCGGCGAGACGGTAGATCGCGTTCTCGCGGACCGGCATGGAGCTGTGGCCGCCAGGGTTGTGCACCTCCAGCCGCAGATCCGTGTACACCTTCTCCGCCGCCTGCACGTTCCGCGCATACATGTGTCCGTCGTGCATCAGCGGGTCGCCGCCGTCGCCGTTGATGACGTAGGCCGCATCGATCAACGCTCGCCGGTGCGCCAGCAGCCACTGCACACCGTTGTCGTCGCCGCCTTCCTCGTCCGCGGTGAGGGCGAGGATCAGGTCCCGGTCGAGCGGCACGCGATCACGCTGGAGTGCGATCAGCGTCTGAGCGAAGATCGCCGCCATGTCCTTGATGTCGCTCGTGCCGCGGCCGTAGAAGTAACCGTCGCGCTCCGTCAGCGTGAACGGATTCAGCGACCAGTCCTCCCGCCGGGCATCGACCACGTCGAGATGGGCCAGCAACACGATGGGCCGCCGGGCGCCCGTCCCCCGGAGGCGCGCGACCAGGTTCATGCGCTGCGGGTTGGGGCCGTCGATGGTGATGTCCCGCGCGGGAATACCGGCGGCCCTGAGCCGGCGGGCGACCGCGCGCGCCGCTGGTGTGGTGGCACCGTGGTCGTGTGTGGTGTTGATGGCGATCAGCTCCGCGAACATGGCGCGGGCCGCGCGCTGGTCCGGCGATCCCTGCGCCTGTACGTTGCGTGAGGCGGCGCATCCGAGCACCACGAGAGCGACTCCCAGTCCAAACGAGCGTGCGCGCACGGGCGGTCCGGATTGAAGAAGGTGGCGGGGTAGCAGGCCGCGATGCACTCAGAAGGTAACGCTTACTTCCTCCGGGAGAGATCGGGCACATGACCCCAGATCGCAGCAGTACGACACCGGGAGGGCGCCGTCCGGTCCGGCTGCTCGTCTTCGGCGCCTCGCTCCGCGGCGGATCGCTCAACGATCGCCTGGCGTCGCTCGCAGCCTCCGTCGCCGAGGCGAAGGGCGGACTCGTCGATCGGGCTCGGCTCGCCGACTTCGACTGCCCCTCCTACGACCATGACGTCGAAGTCGGTGAAGGTGTTCCGCCCGGTGCCCGGCGACTGCGCGAACGACTGCTGAGCTCGGATGCCTTTCTGATTGTATCGCCGGAATACAACGGGTCGATGCCCGGCGTCCTGAAGAATTCGATCGACTGGGTGAGCCGCATCCGCCCGCAGCCGTTCAACGGCCGGCAGGGACTCCTGATGTCGGCTTCGCCTTCGATGGCCGGCGGGAACCGCGGGCTCTGGTCCCTCCGCGTCCCGCTGGAGCATCTGGGCGCGCGGGTCTATCCCGACATGTTCTCGCTGGCCCAGGCCCACGAGGCGTTCGGCGAAGATGGTCGCATCGCCAACGCCACGCTCCAGTCGCGCTTCGAGAGCACGATCGAATGTTTTCTCGACCTGGTGGAAGCGTCGGCGCACTACCCGGCGCTCAAGAAGCAGTGGGTCGAGTACCTCGGGGAACACCCCAACCCCGCGATCGATCGAGTCGAGCACACGCCGGTCGCGGCAGCCTAGGCTTCCGTCCCCGACGGAAGTCGCCCGGTGTCGGGGGACGGAAGGCGAACGGGTAGAAGACGATCTGGAACAGGACCATCAGCTCGGGTGTGCCGTACTGCAGTAGGGTCCATGGCGGATCCGGCAGCGTCACGGTCAGAACGCCAACGAACACGGCGGAGCAGCAGAAAGCCGTGTCGGAGGTCGACGCTCATGACGCATTATCTACCACCCTATCTGGTAGCGGTCGCCGGCGGCAGCGGGTCGGGAAAGACCACCGTCGCCCGCGCGCTGGTCGAGGCCTTTGCGCCTGCCGCGGTGCTGCTCGATCAGGACTCCTACTACCGCGACCAGTCCCACCTGCCGCTGTCCGAACGGGCGCACCTGAACTTCGATCATCCGGACGCGATCGAAACGGCGCTCCTCGCCGATCACCTGGCCAGGCTGCGTGCCGGGCTGGCGATCGACAAACCGGTCTACGACTTCGCCGTGCACGGCCGCACGCCTCGCACCGAGCGCGTCGAGCCCCGCGCGCTCATCGTCGTGGACGGCATCCTCCTCCTCGCAGTGCCCCCGCTGCGAGAGGCGTTCGATCTCCGGCTCTTCGTCGACGTGTCCGACGACATCCGCTTCATCCGCCGCCTCCTGCGCGATATCGCCGAGCGCGGCCGGTCGGTCGAGAATATCGTCGACCAATATCTGGAGACCGTGCGTCCGATGCACCTCCAGTTCGTGGAGCCGTCGCGCCGCTACGCCGACCTCGTGCTGACGGGCGGTGGCGGCGACGCCCGCGAATTCTCCGAGGTCAGCGCCCGCATCGCCGCCGCGCTGGCGCGCCGCGCTTGCGCGGCAGGTGGCCTAGATTCCGGCCATGGCGCTGGTCGAGGCATTCCGCACCCATCTTGCGACGCTTAACCTCCCGGCGAGTAGCGCGCTCGTCGCCGTGTCCGGCGGTCCCGATTCCGTCGCGCTCCTCGATCTGCTGGTCCGCACTCGGCAGACCCACGGACTGTCGCTCGTGGTCGCGCACTTGGATCACGGCATCCACCCCGACAGCGCCTCCGTGGCCGACGGAGTGGCCCGGCTGGCTGTTGAATTCGCGCTCCCGGTCGAGCGCGCCCGCGCGGACCTCGGCCCGTCGGCGTCGGAGACGGTCGCTCGGACGGCGCGTTACGAGTGGCTCGAGCGCGCGCGCGTCCGCCGCGGCGCCGCGCTGATCTGCACCGCGCATCACGCCGACGACCAGGCGGAGACGGTCCTCATGCGCGTGCTCGAGGGGAGCGGCCCCGCCGGGCTCGCCGGCATGTCGGCTTGGTCGGGTCACCTGCTTCGCCCGCTGCTGCCGTTCCGGCGCGCGGAGCTGGCCGGACACCTCGCCGAGGTCGGCCTCTCGGCCTGGGCCGATCCCGCCAACGATGACCCCCGCCACCAGCGCTCCTGGATTCGCGCCCACCTGCTTCCCGCCATCCGCGACCGGCTGCCTCGGGTCGATGCCCGACTCGCGCGGGTCGCATCGCAGGCCGCTCGCGATCGCGCAGGTTGGGACGCCCTCATCGACGTGTTGCCCGCGCTCGATTTCCGACCCGAGGCGGACGGCGTTTCCGTTGCTGTGTCTGTCCTTGCCCGGTATGATTCAGCCCTGTCCGAGACCCTCGTGGCCGCTGTTGCGCGTCGAGCCGGATTGACGCTCGGGTCCGCCCGCGCCGCTCGCGTGGTCGGCCTGTGCTGCGGCGGCGGAAGCGGCGCGCTCCTCCAGCTTGGCGATCGCTGGATCGCGGAGCTCGCCTTCGGCCGGGTGCGACTGACCCGCCCGCTGGAGCGGCCGGCAGAGCCCGCGCCCCTGGCGGGACTGGAGGGGGCGCAACGGTGGGGAGCCTGGCAGGTGCGGTGGCGGACCGAGGCTGCGCCCGCCCGCCATCCGAGGCTCGGCGGCTCGGCTTGGTTCGCGCCCGCCCCGCTCGTCCTCCGGAACTGGACCGCGGGGGAGCGGGTACGGCCGTTGGCAGGCGCCGGCAGTCGTGCGGTGGCGAAGTGTTTCCAGGAGGCCGGCGTGCCGCGGAGCCGCCGCGCCGGATGGCCGGTCGTCACCCACGCAGACCAGGTGGTGTGGGTGCCCGGCGTCTGTCGCTCGGAGGCGCTGCTGCCCGACGAGGGAACGGAGGCGCTTCGTGTCGATGCCGAGCTCGCCTGAGGTGCTCCGCCGGACCGGGGGTCGTCGGGTCAAGGCGATCTGTTTCGACGAAGCCCGGATCGCCAGCCGCGTCCGCGAGCTCGGGGCCGAGATCACGGCGGCCTATCCCGACGGAGAGCTGCTGGTGCTGGGCCTGCTCAAGGGCAGCTTCATCTTCCTGAGCGACCTCGTCCGCCAGATCGAGCGGCCGCTCCAGGTCGACTTTCTCGCCGCCAGCTCCTACGGCGACAGCAAGGTCTCCAGCGGGACGGTCCACCTGCTCTACGATCCGGAAACCCAACTGGAGGGGAAACACATCCTGCTGGTCGAGGATATTATTGATACGGGTAAGACCCTGCAGCGCCTGACGGCGCTGCTGGGCGAGCGCCGGCCGGGGAGTCTCGCCATCTGCGCGCTCCTGGATAAAGAGATCTCCGTCGTTCCGCGCTCCGAGCTTCGCTTCGTCGGATTCCGCGCCCCGGCGGCGTTCCTGGTCGGGTATGGACTCGACCACGCCGAGAACTTTCGGCATCTCCCGTTCATCGCGGACTTGGAATAAATGGCAGATCGACTTCCCTCCCGGCCCCCGCGCACCAACTGGGGCAACCTGAGCAAGAACCTGGCGCTGTGGCTGCTGGTGGGGCTGCTGGCGCTGGCGCTCTTTCAGATGATGAGCCGGCAGCGCAATCCGACTCAGGAGTTTTCCTACACCGAGTTCAGCCGCCAGCTCGACGCGGGGAACGTGTCGCAGGTCGAGATCTACGACGGCAAGCGCCTCGAAGGCGACTTCCGTGCGCCGGTGACGCAGGGTGGCCGGTCGGCCAAGAGCTTTCAGGTGCTGCTCCCGGTCGCGAACAGCGAGACGTTCCTCAAACGTCTCGAAGACCGCAACGTGCCGATCCTCGCCAAGGAACCGAAGGGCGGTATCACCGCCATCGTCATCGCGGCGCTGCCGTGGATCGTCATCCTCGGGCTCTGGTTCTTCCTGCTGCGCCAGTTGCAGGCGGGCGGCAGCAGAGCCTTTGCCTTCGGCAAGAGCAAGGCGAAGCTGGTCGCCGGCGACACGCCCAAGGTGACGTTCGCGGACGTGGCCGGCGCCGACGAAGCCAAAGTCGAGCTGCAGGAGATCATCGAGTTCCTCAAGGATCCGCAGAAGTTCACCCGGCTCGGTGGCCGCCTGCCGAAGGGCGCGCTGCTCGTCGGTCCGCCGGGCACGGGCAAGACGCTCCTGGCCAAGGCCGTGGCCGGTGAAGCAGGACGCCCATTCTTCTCGATGTCGGGCTCGGATTTCGTGGAGATGTTCGTCGGCGTCGGCGCCAGCCGGGTGCGCGATCTCTTCGAGCAGGGCAAGGGCCACGCGCCCTGCATCATCTTCATCGACGAGATCGATGCGGTCGGCCGCCACCGCGGCGCCGGTCTGGGTGGTGGCCATGACGAGCGCGAGCAGACGCTCAATCAGCTGCTGGTGGAAATGGACGGCTTCGAATCGAACGACGGCGTCATTCTCATCGCGGCCACCAACCGGCCCGATGTGCTGGATCCGGCGCTGCTGCGTCCCGGCCGCTTCGACCGCCAGATCGTGGTGGACGCGCCCGACGTGCGTGGCCGCGAAGGAATCCTGCGCGTCCACACCCGCAAGATTCCGCTCGCCTCCGACGTGCGACTCGATACCATCGCCAAAGGGACGCCCGGCATGGCCGGCGCCGATCTCGCCAACCTCGTCAATGAGGCGGCGGTGCTGGCGGCGCGGCGCAACAAGACCCTTGTCGACATGCTGGACTTCGAGGACGCCAAGGACAAGGTGATGCTCGGCGTCGAGCGCCGGAGCCTGGTGCTCACCGAGGACGACCGGAAGCTGACCGCCTATCACGAGGCGGGCCATGCGATCGTCGCCATCAAGATCCCGGGCAGCGATCCGATTCACAAGGTGACCATCGTCCCGCGCGGCCGCGCGCTCGGCCTCACCGCCTCCCTTCCTGAGGTGGACCGGCACAACTACACCAAGGACTGGCTCATCGGCAGTCTGGCGATGTTCTTCGGGGGACGCGTGGCTGAGGAGATTGTCTTCGGCCATGACAAGGTGACGACGGGGGCGGGGAACGACATCGAGCGCGCCACCGGGCTCGCGCGCCGCATGGTCACCCAGTTCGGCATGAGCGAAGTCATCGGCCCGCTCGCCGTCGGCGACAAGGAGCAGGAGATCTTCCTCGGCCGGGAGTTCGCCCAGCGGCGGGAGATCTCCGAACGCACGGCGCAGATGGTGGATGACGAAGTGAAGCGCCTGGTGGACGAGGCGTATGCGCGCGCCACCGAAATTCTGAGCGGGCATCGGGTGCTGCTCGACCGGATCGCCAACGCACTGCTCGAGCGCGAGACGATCGACCGCGAGGATCTCGACCGCCTGGTGCGGGATCAGCCGCTGCCGCCCCGGGTGGTGTCGGTGCCGGGGCCCGCCGCGCAGTCGGGCGTACCGGCCAAGCCCGGCCCGGCCCCCGCCCGAGCCCCTATTCTCGGCGCGCCGCCTCCAGAACCCGCGGGCGCATGATCGGGGGCGCGTGAACGTCACGCCCCTGGCCCTTCGTTCATCGCGCGCGCTGCGTGATGCATTGCAGGCGCGGGGCTGGGAGGAAGGGGAAGCTGCCGTCGCCGCTGGCGGCGCGAACCCGGCGGCGTTCCACCTCACCGGGCTGGATCAGACGACACTCGAGGCCCTGGTGCCCTTCGCGGGGCGCCTGGGCCTCGATCTCATTACCGGCGAAGGCTACGCGATCCTCGCTGGCAGCCGTGCACGCCTCGGCGCCTTCGCGCGTCCCTGGACCGTCCCGGAGCCCCTGGCCGAGCTCGCCGTGCAGGTTGGGCTGGCGATGCCGGGGGAGGAGCCTGCGGTGTGGCTCACCGCGCGCGGGCCGGTCCGGCTCGATCGCCCCGTCATCATCGGCATCCTCAACGTTACCCCGGACAGCTTCAGCGACGGCGGACGGTTCACGTCACCCGACGCCGCGCTGCACGAGGCCGACCGGCTGCTGGAGGCTGGCGCATCGGCGCTGGATATCGGCGGCGAGAGTACCCGCCCTGGCCGGGTCGAAGTCGTCCCCGCAGACCTCGAGCGACAGCGCGTGGTGCCGGTGATCGAGGCCATTGCTGCACGACATCCGGCGCTCGTGCTCTCGGTCGACACGGTCAAGTCGGAGGTGGCGGCGGCGGCGCTGGAAGCCGGAGCGGCCGTGGTGAACGACGTGGGCGCCTTCCGGCTCGATCCTGCCATGGCGAACACCGCGGCCCGTGCCCGTGCCGGGGCGATCCTGATGCACTCACGTGGCGCGCTCCTCGAGATCGCCTCCTACGAGCACGCTGACTATGGCGGCGATGTGGCCGGCGTAGTGCTGAGCGAGCTGCGCGCTGCGGTGGCGTCCGCAATCGCGGCCGGCGTCGCGCCCGAAGCGATCGTCGTCGATCCGGGCTTCGGCTTCTCCAAGACCGTCGATCAGAATCTTGCCCTCCTCGATCAGCTCGAGGTGCTGGCCGCGCTCGGCCGTCCGGTGCTGGTCGGGCCCTCCCGCAAACGCTTCCTCGGCGTCGTGACCGGGCAGCCCGTCACCGCCCGCGACCGGGCGACCGCGGCGGCCTGTGCGCTCGCCTACGAGCGTGGTGCACGACTCTTTCGCGTGCACGCCGTGGCAGCGGCGCGGGAAGCGCTCGCGGTGGCGCACGCCATGGCGTCGCACGGAGTGGCGTGACCGCGGCGCTCGTGACGGCCCAGGATGAGCCCGCGCCGCCGTACCGCTGGGCCCTAGCGGTCGCCGGCGCCGTACTGCTGCTCTACACGCTGACACTCGCGCCGTCGGTCACGTTCTGGGATGCCGGCGAGTTCATCGCCGCGGCGAAGACGCTCGGCATCCCGCATCCGCCCGGCACGCCGTTGTTCGTGATGATCGCCCACGTCTGGGCGCTGCTGGTCCCTATCGGGGAGTACGCGGCCCGCACCAACTTCCTCAGCGCGCTCTTCAGCGCCTCGGGCGCCGGCTGCATG
>JACDDX010000297.1 GCA_013816685.1 Gemmatimonadales bacterium | reverse complement strand
CTCGGCGCGACCGTGCTCCGCTACGGGCTCGTACTGGTCCTGCTCTGGGTGGGAGCATTGAAGTTCACCGCCTATGAGGCGGAGGGCGTACACAAGTTTGCCTCCAACAGTCCGCTTCTCGCGTGGGCGGACCAGCTCCTGGGGGTGAGAGGGTTTTCGAGGCTCCTGGGAGTCATCGAGATCTCCCTCGGCACCCTGATCGCAACCCGCCCGGTGCTGCCGAAGCTCTCGGCCATCGGCAGCCTGGGTGCCATCGTCATGTTCCTGATCACGCTGAGCTTCCTCCTGAGCACGCCCGGCGTGTGGCAACCCGGCTATGGCTTCCCCTCGCTCTCGCCCGCGCCCGGGCAGTTCCTGGCCAAGGATCTGGTGCTGCTGGGAGCCGCGCTGTGGACCGCGGGAGAGGCCCTGCGGGCTGCAAGGGACCGGACCCTTGGATGAGGATGCCGACGCCACGGCGTGCTCGACACGCTGAAGCGCCATTGGCCCGCCTATCTGATGGAGGCCGCGGGGCTCGCGTGCTTCGTGATCACAGCGGGGCTGCTGACCGCGGCGCTCGAGCACCCGGCTTCCCCGCTCCATCGCGCGATGGGCGACAGCAAGGTCTGGCGGCGGGTGCCGCTGGCGCTCGCGATGGGCGGGGTGATTGCGGGCCTTGTCTATTCTCCCTGGGGCCGGCGCTCGGGGGCCCACATCAACCCCGCGGTGACGTGGGCCTTCTTCCGCCTCGGCCGGATCGCGCCGTGGGACGCGGTGTTCTACACGGTCGCGCAGTTCGCCGGGGCGATCGGGGCGGCCTACCTCGCGGCGGCAATCGTCGGCCCGCCATTCGCGCACCCGATGGTGCGCTACGGCGTCACCGTGCCCGGCCCGCACGGACCGGCGGCGGCGTTCGCGGGGGAGTTCGCAATCTCGTTCGTGTTGATGCTCGCCCTGCTCACGGCGATCGGCTCGCCGCGCCTCGAGCACCATGCCGGCTGGATCGCCGGAGCGCTGATCGCCGTGTACCTGATCGTCGAGGCACCGCTGTCAGGCATGAGCCTCAACCCGGCCCGCACCTTCGGCTCGGCGCTCGTGAGCCGGACGTGGACCGCGCTCTGGGTCTACTTCACGGCGCCTCCACTCGCGGCGCTCGCCGCAGCCGAGGCGTACCTTCACCTGTGCCGCGCGCGCACCGGCCTCTGCGGTCAGCCAGGGCCGCACTATCCCGTTCCCGCCAACGATCGGTCAGGCGGCGCGGGCATCTCTCCCAAGGCCGAGCCATGAGCATGCCGCGATGAGCACCGCAGAGCACCGTCCGACCGCCGACGAGATCCACGGTCAGAAGCAGCCATATCCGGCGAAGCAGTCGCTGATGGACCCGGCCCCCGACAGCGACCTGTCGAACTATCGTCCCGCCGACAAGCTCCGGGGCAAACGCGCGCTCATCACCGGCGGCGACTCGGGGATCGGCCGTGCGGTAGCGATCGCGTTTGCCATGGAAGGTGCCGACGTCGCCATCCTGTACAACGTGAACGACGACGACGCCGAAACCACGCGCCGGATGGTCGAGGCGAAGGGAGGCCGCTGCCTCGTGATCAAGGCCGACGTGCGGGAGCGCGCCGCGTGCCGGTCGGCGGTCGAGCGGACCGTCTCCGAGCTCGGCGGCCTCAACGTCCTCGTCAACAACGCCGCCTACCAGATGGCGCAACAGCGCTTCGAGGACATTACCGAGGAGCAGTGGGACCGCACCTTCAGGACCAACATCTATGGCTACTTCCACATGGCGCAGGCTGCGCTCCCGCACCTCGCCGACGGCGACGCCATCATCAACTCGGGGAGCATCGTCGGCCTCACCGGCCTCGCGATCCTGATCGACTACACCTCGACCAAGGCAGCCATCCACACCTTCACCAAGTCGCTCGCACTCTACCTCGGCCCGCGCAACATCCGCGTGAACTGCGTCGTTCCGGGCCCGGTGTGGACGCCGAACATCCCCGGCACCATGCCGATCGAAGAGGTCGAAGGGTTCGGCCACGAGGTCGCGCTCGGCCGCCCGGGACAGCCGGAGGAGCTGGCGCCGGCCTACGTCTTCCTCGCGTCGAGCGACTCGAGCTTCGTCACCGGAAGCCTGCTGCACGTGACCGGCGGCCGGCTCTCCGCTGCATGAACGGGCTGCCGATGCGGTTCAGGGACAAGGTGTGTATCGTGTCGGGGGGCGACTCGGGGATCGGTCGCGCGGTGAGCGAGCGCTTCGCCGCCGAGGGCGGGAGGGTGCTGCTCGTCGACCAGGACGAGACGCACAGCGGCGAGGTGGTGCGTTCGATCACCGGGGCGGGCGGAACGGCGGCGTTCGAGAAGGCGGACGTCGCCGTCTCCGCCGAGGTGCGCGCGGCGATGAGGTCGAGGGCGCGATCGGCAAGCCGGAGGATCTGGCGGCGGTCATCGCCTTTCTCGCGTCGGACGAAGCGCACTTCATCAACGGCGCCACGCTCGTTGCCGACGGCGGTCGGCTCGACATCCTGTAGGTGAACCACCTCTCACGGGGAAAGACACGTGCCCACGTACGCACATTTTCAGGAAGCGAAGAAGGCGTTCGATCTCCCGAAACACGACAAGGTTGGCGTGTGCCTCACCTGCCGATTCTGGGACGTCGCGGAGATGCGCACGGAAGCGATCACCACTCGCATCGCCCGATGTCTGCACCCGGACCTCGCACCGTTCGCACTGCTCGTGAGCGGCTCGAGCGC
>JACDDX010000296.1 GCA_013816685.1 Gemmatimonadales bacterium | reverse complement strand
AGTTCTGCCTGGACATCCTGCGCATCGCCTGCCCCCGAGGCCGTCCGGCCGAGCACGAGCAGCCGGGAGTCGGTGAGCACTTCGGGAGGAAGCGGCAGGCGCGAGACGACCGCACTGTTGAATCGGGCGTATCCGTTCGAGGCCGGCGTGGCACCGAGCCGAGCCGCGGCACGGATCCAGGTGAGGTTGAGCCAGGCAGCGAGCCGGGTCGCCTCCGCATCCGAGCGCGCAGTGATGACGTAGCAGCTGTTCAGCGGGATGCGGTCCTCGTCACCCGTTCCGAGGGCGACGGCCTCGAGACGGCGAGCCAGATCGGCCCAGAGCACCCGGTGGCGTGCGCCGGCGGGCCGGGTCCGGAAGAGCGACCAGAGCGGGCCACCGACCTGATCGGAGCGCGCGCGGAGCACCGCCGTGTGGGTCGCGAGATACGCGGCAGCGATCGGCGGCAGCGCGCGCAGCGGCGATCCGTCGGCAGCGTGCGTCCAGAGGAGCCGCGGGCCGTCCGCGACACGGAACGGCCGGATCTCCCGCCCGCGCACCGCGTGGCGAATCAGCTCCGGCTCGATGTCATCGGGTGGATCGAGAAAGATCCGATTCGCACCGGTCTTGGCGCCGAGATGGCAGATGAAGCGATCGGCCAGTGGCGGATGGTCGGCGCCCAGCGCATTGAGCGCGCGGCGCGCAGGATCACCGCTGAGAACCCAAGGGGCTCCGCCGACGAGGGCGCTCTGCCCAACCTGTGCGATAGCACCGGTGCCGAGGCGCGTGCGTACCCGCGCGCCGGGAGCAGAGGCCGTCTTCGACGCCACCAGGGCCAGCGGATACACCGTCGCGTCGAACGCCGCCGCGGGCTCACCCGAGAGGTCGGCGACGACGTGCAGCCTGGTCTCCGTCGCCAGCGCGTGACGCGCGGACGACCCGTAGGTCGCCGTCGCGAGCTTGGCCGGTACCAGCATGGCGACGGCACCACCCGCTGCGGTGAGCTCGACCGCGCGCTCGAGAAAGGCGACGGCCAGATCGGGCCGGTTGCCGTATCCGCCGCTCGTGCCTTTCCACCACCGATAGCGCCCCGTGAGCCGCGCTCGCAACTCGGCGGGCACATCCTCGGCGCGGAGCCAGGGCGGGTTGCCCACGACGAGATCGAATCCTCCCCGCGCGAACGTGTCGGCGAACTGGCTCTGGTAGTGAAACCAGGGCAGCTCGCCCGCCCGCACGGTGGCTCGGGTGCGGCGCAGGTCCCGGAGCCGGGTGCGGAGCGATTCGAGCTGCCGGCGCAGGGTCCGGTCCATGCCGCGCCGCTTGCCGAACAGATCGTGCGCCCGCGCTTCGGCCATGCAGCCGGCGACTTCTCCCCGAGTCTCCGCCTCCGCCATCGCGACCGCGGACGCCAGCGCGGCCGATTCCGCGGTTCTGAGCGTGCGCAGCAACGGTTGCTTCTCGGGTCCGGCGGCGTCGACGACGAGGTGCCGGATATTCGCCAGTCGCATTGCCAGTGGGCCGGACGGCCGGCTACCGGGTCCGAGGCCCGCCGGGTCGAAGAGGCTGTCCCCCTGGCGCACGAGGCAGTCGAGATTGGGCAGCGGCGCAACGTCGGCGGGGCTCGTGGCGGAGTCGTCGGCCACGACGGCGAGCCAGAGCCGAAGCTCGGTGAGCCGCACTGCCGTGGCGCTCCGGTCCACGCCGAACAGATTGTGCTGCAGGATCCGCCGCTTCCGGGCCGTCACCGTGCCGGTCGGAGCGAGCGCAGCCAGCCGCTCGAGCGCACCGAGCAGGAACGCGCCGGAGCCGACGGCCGGATCGAGGATCGTCATCCCGCCGATCACCCGGAGCGCATCCGGGTCGCCGTGGTCGAGACGGCGTTCGGCTTCCGCATCGCCGCAGCCGAGCCGGCTGCCCACCAGCGCGAAGAGCCCGGCATCCACGAGCTGGCGGACCAATGCCGCGGGCGTGTAGAACGTGCCGGTGGCGCGTCGTTCGACCGGATCCATCACGCCTTCGAAGACCCGGCCAAGCATGTCGGGAGCGACCGCGCCCCGGCCCTCGCCTTCGCTGGTGGTGAAGTGGAACCGTTCGAACAGATCGGCAAAGGCGTCGCGCCAGAGATCGTCGGGCAGATCGGCGCCGACTCGTCGTTCGAGCGGATGCGGCTCGAACAGCCCACCGTTCAGGAAGGGGATCGGTCCGAACGCCGCCGCGGTCCGGCTGCGCTCGGCGCTCTGCCGGTTGAGCGTTCCGAAGAAGAGAGGGCGGAGCAGGTCGCGCTGAATCCGTCGCCCGGCCCCGAGGCAGCGGTCCACCTCCTCGGCGAGGAAGCGGTCCCGGCCCGCCAGCCACCCTTTCGTCTGGATGAAGTAGAGGAACAGCACGCGCACCAGTTGAAGCAGCGCGTAGGCGTGCCGGTCGGCGGCACCGACGCGCGCCGGCACGGCCGCCGCCATCCGGTCGAGCGTCGCACGGAACTCCCGAAAGAACCGGCGCCCCGCTGATTGGGAGCTGATCGCTTCGGCCGCGTGAGACGCGCGCGCGAGCACTCCGCCGCCGGGCGACGCCGCCAGACGGGTGAGCGCCGAGAGGGCCGCCTCCGTCGGGGCGTCGAGTGAGAGCTCGAGCGCCGGACAGTGGTCGAAGGCGACCGCGACGGCGAGGCGTCGGCTCCCGGCATCGAACACCATGACGCCCGCGATCCGACCCATGGCCGCCAGTCGCCGGGCGGCGGAACGCGCGACCTGGCCC
>JACDDX010000295.1 GCA_013816685.1 Gemmatimonadales bacterium | reverse complement strand
CGTCCCTCGATCGGGCGACGAGATTGCGCGGCTCGCCCTGACGCTCAACGGCATGCTGGCGCGTCTGGAGCAGAGCTTCGCCAGCCTGCACCGGTTCACCGCCGACGCCAGCCACGAGCTCAAGACGCCGCTGATGGTGCTGCGTGCCGGCGTGGAGCGGGCCCTGGTCGACCCCGAAACGCCGGGAGAGGTGCTGCAGACGCTGGATGAGACCCTGTCCCAGATCAATCAGATGAGCGAGATGGTGGAGAGCCTGCTCACTCTGGCGCGCGCGGACGAAGGACGCGCGCCGCTGGCCGTCGAGGAGACCGATCTGCGGGACCTGCTGGCCGACGTCGCCGAGACCGCGGGTATGCTCGGGGAGCCGGTGCACATTGCCGTGACGACCGCCCTGCCGGACGTCCCGATCCGGGTCGCGGTCGATGCCTCCCGGATCCGCGAGCTGCTGCTCAACCTCGTCACCAATGCCATCAAGTACACGCCGCAGGGCGGGTGCATCGCCCTCGCGCTCGGCCAGGACGAACGGGGAATCACCCTGTCGGTGCGCGACTCGGGCGTCGGTATCGCACCGGGAGACCTTCCGCACATCTTCGAACGATTCTGGCGGGCCGATCCGGCGCGCTCACGCACCGGCGAGCGGCCGGGCACCGGGCTCGGACTCGCCATCACCAAATGGATCGCTGAGGCGCACGGCGGCTCCATTACGGTGCAGAGCCGCCCCGGACGCGGCACGCTGTTCATCGTCAGGCTGCCCAACTCGGCGAGCCAAAGTGTGTGATGCTCCTCACGGGCCGAACGGCTGCTGACGCCTACATCTCATCCGCTGTCAGCCATCCCGGATGGCCTGCGGAGCGATTTGGCCTAATGCGGCTGTCATCGAATTGTCATCTTGAGGCGAGTCCGGCGCTAATCGGTCGCTACTAGCTTCTCGTCTACGTTCACCCTCCGCGGAGGTAGCTGAGTGTTCGAGAACCTGATCGAATCGCAGGCGAAGGGGCAACGGACGATAGGGCAGTCGGTCTTGTCGCTGATCGTGCACGGCGGTCTGATCGCCGGAGCGGTATACGCGACCCAGGGCGTGGCCGAGACGATTCGGGACCGGCCCATTGACACGACGATGGTGTTCCTGAAACCGCCGCCGCCACCCCCGCCCCCGCCGCCCGACATGCCCAAGCCGGAAGTGGTCATCGCGGCGAATCCGCCGCCCAAGGGGTTCCAGACGGTGGTGGCCCCCATCGACATTCCCAAGGACATACCGCCGATCGACCTCAATGAGAAGCCCTTCGATCCGAAGGATTTCACCGGGAAGGGCGTGGAAGGCGGCAAGTCGACCGGTATCGTCGGCGGCACCGGGCCGGTCGAGGTGAAGGGCGAAGTCTTCCTCGAAGCGCAGATCGACGATCCGGTGCAGCCGATCTCGATTCCTACGCCTCGCTATCCGCCCGTGCTGCAGAGCGCCGGCATCGCGGGCTCGGTCGATCTGCAGTACATCGTGGACACGACCGGTCACGCCGAAGCGGCCTCGTTCAAGGTGATCAAGGCGACGCATCCGGCGTTCACCGAGCCGGCGAAGGAAGCAATCGGGAAGGGTGTGTTCAAGCCGGCCAAGCTGAAGGGCCAGCCGGTGCGGCAGCTGGTACAGCAGCGGATCTCGTTCCGCGTCGGTCAATAGTCATCCGGGAGACCTCATCAGATGAGCGTAGATCTTCTTCACCTGTGGGCGCAGATGGGCGGGTTCGCCAAGGGCATCGTGGTCATCATGGCGATTATGTCCATTTACTCGCTCACCATCGTCTTCACCAAGCTGGTCCAGATCAAGCGCAGCGAGGGTGAGACCCGCCGCTTCGCGCCCCAGTTCTCCCGGGCGATCCAGGAGGAGAATCTGGATCAGGCGATCACGCTGGCCGAGAAGAACAAGAAGAGCCACGTGTCGCGCGTTCTCGGCGAGGCGCTGGCCGAAGTGAAGCCCCTGCTCCGTGACCGCGCCACCATCACCGCCGCCGACATCAACTCGGCTGAGCGCGCGGTGGAGCGCCAGATGCTGATCGTATTGGCCGAGTTCAAGCGCGGGCTAGGTGTGCTGGGCACGGTGGGCTCGACAGCGCCGTTCGTCGGCCTGCTCGGCACCACGATGGGTATCGTGAACGCGTTCGTCGGCATGGCGGCGCAGGGCGCGTCCGGTGGCCTGGCCGGCATCTCGGCCGGTATCGCCGAGGCGCTGATCACGACCGCATTCGGTCTGATGGTCGCGATTCCGGCAGTGTGGGCGTACAACTACTTCACCACCAAGATCGAGAACCTGACGGTCGAGATGACGTACACCTCGAAGGAGCTGATCGATTACCTCATCAAGAGCGTGGGGAGCGAGTTCGGGCGTTCGATCTTCACCAAGGAGTTCCAGGCCCAGAAAGCGGTGACCGGCAGTGGCCATATCCACGGGTAGTTCCGCCGGCAGCTCGGCCGTGAAGGCCGACATCAACGTGACGCCCATGATCGACGTCATGCTGGTCCTGCTGATCATCTTCATGATCGTCACCCCGCTGATCGCGGCGGGGTTCAAGGCCACGCTGCCGAAGGGCAAGCATCTCGACCCCCGGCCCGAGGGCGACAACGAGGTGGTGCTCGGCATCGACCAGGAGGGACGCTACTTCCTCAACGGGCGGCCGCTGCCCAACAGCGCGCTCGAGGATCAGCTCCGCGGGATCTTCGCCTCGCGCACCGAGGACAAAGTGCTGTACTTCAAGGCCGACAACGGCCTGCGGT
>JACDDX010000294.1 GCA_013816685.1 Gemmatimonadales bacterium | reverse complement strand
GATCTGGAGCACGTCGGCCACCTCGGCGGCGGGCGCGGCCTGATGCGCCTCGTGGATGTCGGTCAGCACCGGGAGCCCGCTCGACGAGCGTACCCGCTCCAGCGCGCGCAGCCCTTCTTCGAGACCGGGGCCGCGGGCTGCCGCCCCACCGGCCCGATTCGCCTTGTCGAAGCTCGCCTTGAAGCAAACCGGGAGGGCGAGGGTCCGGGCGAGGTCCGCGAGGGCGTCGGCCACGCGCGGCAGCACGTCACCGGGTTCGACCACGCAGGGGCCGGCGATGAGGAAGGGCGCGCGCGTGAAGGTCCACGTCACCCGGTCGCGACCGCGTGACCTCCGCCAGCCCGAGCCCCGTCCACCGACGCGCGCACGGCCGATTCGCCGGCCGCGCTATGGCGATGGACTGCCGCGGCGATGAAGCCCGCAAACAGGGGATGCGGTCGGGTCGGGCGCGACTTGAGTTCGGGATGGAACTGGCAGCCGATGAACCAGGCGTGATCGGGCAGCTCGATGACTTCCACCAGCCCGCCGTCGGGCGACTGCCCCGAGAGCCGGAGCCCGTACTCTGCGAGCACATCACGGTAGGCGTTGCTCACTTCCCAGCGGTGGCGATGCCGTTCGCTGATTTCCTGGGACCCGTAGACCTGCGCCACCCGCGAGCCGGGACGGAGCCGGGCGGTGTACGCGCCGAGGCGCATGCTGCCGCCTATGTCCGCGACGTCACGCTGCGACTGCATCAGCGCGATGACAGGCGACTCGCAGTCGGGTGCGAATTCGGTGCTGTTGGTGTCCGGCAGGTGGCATACGTTGCGCGCGAACTCGATGATGGCCACCTGGAGTCCGAGGCAGATGCCGAAGAACGGCAGTTCGTTCTCGCGGGCCCAGCGGATCGCATGGATCATCCCCTCGACGCCGCGCTCGCCGAAGCCGCCGGGAATCAGCAGGCCGTCGAACTGGCCGAGCACGCGCGCGGCCGCCGACTGGTCGGTGAACCGATCGCTGGGAATCCACTCGATCTCCACCTTGGCATCGTTCGGGATGCCGCCGTGAATGAGCGCCTCCTGGACCGACTTGTAGGCATCGTGAAGCGACGTGTACTTGCCGACCACCGCGATGCGCACTCGCCGGGTGGGGTGAAGGATCCGCTCGGTCATGGCGCGCCAGCCGCGGAGATCGGGCTCCGAGGTCTCGATCCGGAGCCGCTGGCACACCTCGCGGTCGAATCCCTGCTCGTGGAAGCGGACCGGGATTTCGTAGATCGAGCGCACGTCGGGGCTTTCGATCACACAGGCGAAGTCCACGTTGCAGAAGAGCGCGATCTTACGCTTGATGTCGGGGGCCAGCGCCTGCTCGCTCCGGCAGATGAGCAGGTCCGGCTGGATTCCGATCTGCATGAGATCGCGCACCGAGTGCTGGGTCGGCTTGGTCTTGAGCTCGCCCGCGGCGGCGATGTAGGGCACCAGGGTGAGATGCACGACTAGCGCGTTGTCGCGACCGACTTCCTGGCGGAACTGGCGGATGGCCTCGAGGAACGGAAGCGATTCGATGTCGCCGACCGTGCCGCCGATCTCGGTGATGACCACATCGTGACCCGGCGCGGTGCGGCGGATGGCGTTCTTGATCTCGTCGGTGATGTGCGGAATCACCTGCACCGTGGAGCCGAGATACTCCCCGCGGCGCTCCTTGTTGATGACTGCCTGGTAGATGCGGCCGGTGGTGATGTTGTTCTGCTGCGAGAGCGAGCGGTCGATGAACCGCTCGTAGTGACCCAGGTCGAGATCGGTCTCCGCGCCGTCGTCGGTGACGAAGACCTCGCCATGCTGGAACGGGGACATCGTCCCAGGATCGACGTTGATATAGGGATCGAACTTCTGCATGGTCACGCTGAGGCCACGTTCCACGAGCAGCCGTCCGAGCGAGGCCGCGGCGATGCCCTTGCCCAGCGACGACACGACGCCACCGGTGACGAAGATGTATTTGGTCGAGTTCGAACTCTTGCTCATGCGTTCACCCTCGTGGTGCGTGCCGACGTATAACGTGCCGCTGCCTCGCGCGCGTGACCTACGCGTGACGAGGCAACTCGTAGCCGTGCAGTGCCTGCCAGTGCGCCTCCGCCCCTCGAAGATCTTCGGGAGTGTCCACTCCCGCTGGCGCGGCCTCGCGGAGGAGCGCCACCCCGATCGACAGCCCGCAGTGCAGCGCGCGAAGCTGCTCGAGCTGTTCCGCGCGCTCCGCCGGCGAGGGAGCTTCCGTCACCCAGCGGCGCAGGGCAGCGCCGGTGTAGGCGTAGACCCCGAGATGCTGCCAGTAGAGGCCGTCCGGAACCGCCCCGGGATCACGGAGATGGGGAATGGCGGCCCGCGAAAAATACAATGCGCGCCCATGCGCGTCCGTCACGACCTTCACGCGCGACGGTTCGCCGGCGAGCGCGGAATTCAGCGGTGCCGCGGCGGTCCCCACATCGTCGCCAGCCTCGACCTTCGCCAACGCACCGGCCAGTGCCTCGCGCGGGAGGAACGGCTCATCCCCCTGCACGTTGGCGAAGACGTCGAACCCGGCATACTCCCGGCGGCCGGCCACCTCCGCCACGCGGTCGGTGCCAGACGGATGGTCCGGGCGCGTCATGACGACCTTCGCGCCGCAGTTCTCGGCCACCGCGGCCACCCCGCTCGAGTCGGTCGCGACCACGAGGTCGTCCAGCACGGCGTGTTCGCGCACGCGTTCGATGACCCGGACGATCAGGGGCTCACCAGCGAGCAGTAGGAGCGG
>JACDDX010000012.1 GCA_013816685.1 Gemmatimonadales bacterium | reverse complement strand
TTCCAGCAGGAGCGGCTGGTCCTGCTCGATTCACTGGCCCAAGTAAACTCGCGGATCAACCGCGTGGCGAAGTCTGCCTTTCTGCAGGGGCTCGGGTCCGAGCTGGACAGCCGGCTCAGCTATACCATCTACCAGCAGTCGCTGCTGGACCGGGACGGATCGGCGCGGGAAGCCGCCCTGCAGGAGGTCGAGCTTGCCCGTTTGCTCGGCGACAGTCTCACGAGCCGGTATCGCCTCAGCGATTCCCTGCCTGGCGCCGGTCTGCGGTTTCTCACCGTCGCGTACACCGACACGGCGACCGCCCGGCCAGTGCGCTTCAACCCGATCGAGGCCAGCGTTGACAGCCTGGTCCGCATGGCACTCGCCAACCGACCCGATCTCCGTGCGGCCGAAGCCGACGTCGCAGTTCAACAGGCCAGTCTCGCGGCGGCGCGGGCCGCCGGCAAGCCCTCCGTGGCCGTGGGCGCGATCTACGGTCGCTCGAGTGACGCGGTGGGTCTTGTCGGAGGGCGTGAGGTGAGCAACGCCGAGAACGGCGTGGGAGTCGGCTTGGTCGTAGGGCTGCCCTTCGGGAATCGGAATCAGGGCGAGGTGCTGCGCGCCCGGTTCGCCGGTGAGGCGGCGTCGCTCCGGCAGACCGTCGTAAGGAAGACCCTGGAGCGCGACATTCGCGTGGCGCTCGCCGGCGTTGCGCTGGCCACCTCCCGGATCGAGACGCTGCGGCGGGTCATCATCCCCTCGAGCCAGGGCGCGCTCCGCGTCGCCGAGACGGCGTTCGGGCGGGGTCAGGTCAACATCTTCGAGGTTCTGCAGGTGCAGCGGACGTACAACGAGAACACGACCGCGCTGCTCGAGGGAATGCGCCAGCTCGCCGCGGCGCTGGCCGACCTCGAGGCCGCAGTCGGCGCGCCTGTGCCGTGAAGCCTGACTCCAAACCGGTGAGGACGGGACGTATGCGGAGAGCACTGGCCGTAAGCGTGGTGACGAGTGCGCTGCTCGGAGTTTTGGCCTGCGACCGCGGCGGCGAGGCGCAGACCCGCCCGGCAGCCGAGGGAGCGCACTCCGATTCAATCCCGGACGCGGACCACGGCACCGGCGGTCACGACGAGGCCGCTCCGCACGAGCACCCCGCTGGTGGGGATGACCACGCCGACGAAGCCTCCCCGCACACGCACACCGCAGAGGGCGGCGAAACGGCGGGAGCGATCTCCCTGAGTCCCGAGGGCCGCGCGAACATCGGCCTGGAGACAGTCGTCGTGAAGATCCGCCCGATCGAGCGGACTCTCGCGCTCAACGCCACCCTGCAGGTGGACCCCGACCGCGAGGCGTTCGTGTCGTCGCGCGTGCAAGGCAAGGTCACGGCCGTGCGGGCGAAGGTCGGTGAGCGGGTCGCGAAGGGCCAGACGCTGGTAGTGCTGCAGAGCCTGCAGATCGCAGAGACGCCGCCGACGGTCGAGGTTCCCTCCCCGCTCGACGGCGTCGTGCTCGAACGGACCGTCACGACCGGAGAAACCATCGATGCGACCAAGAGCCTGCTCCACATTGCCGATCTGTCGCGGCTGCTGGCGCAGGCAGAAGTGTACGAGACCGATCTCGCGAGCATACGCGTCGGTCAGATGGCCCGGATCCGGGTGACCTCGGCGCCCGAGCGAATCTTCACCGGCCGCGTCGTTCGCCTGTCGGACGCCATCGACCCGGAGCGGCGGACGCTTCGCATCTGGATCGACGTCCCCAACACCCGCGACCGGCTGCTGAAGGCGGACATGTTCGCCCAGGTGTCGCTGGTGATCGCGAGCAGCGGCAACACGGTCGCCGTGCCCAACGAAGCCATCCAGACGCAGGGGGCCGAGCGCTTCGTGTTCGTGCAGAACGGTGACAAGCTCGTCAAGCAGAACGTGGTCACGGGCGAGCGGAACGATCAGTACACGACGATCAAGCGCGGCGTGGTCGAGGGCGACGAAGTGGTCACCCGCGGCGCGATCGAGCTCGCGACGCTCGCCTCCCAGCCCGCCGGGGGCGGGTTGCAGGACGAGAGCAAACCCCACAGCCACTGATCGCGGGATGCTGAACAAGGTCATTGCGTGGTCGCTTCGAAACCGCTGGCTGGTGCTGGCTGCCGGCGTGCTGCTGCTCGTGCTCGGTGGGCGGCAGATCGGCCAGCTCCCGATCGACGTGTTTCCTGACATCACGGCGCCGCAGGTGACCATCCTGACCGAGGCCGCCGGGATGTCGCCGCAGGAGGTGGAAGCACTGGTCAGCTTCCCCATCGAGTCGTCGATCAACGGCGCCGCCAACGTGACGGCGGTGCGGTCCTCCTCCGCGATCGGGTTGTCGGTGGTGACCGTGACGTTCGCGTACGGCACCAACATCTACATCGCCCGGCAACTGGTGTCCGAGAAGCTGCAGCTTGCGCTGGGCCGGTTACCCGAGGGAGTCCAACCGCCGGTCATGGGCCCGATCTCGTCGCGCCTGGGCGAGATCATGACCTTCGCGATGACGTCCACGAAGACCTCGGCCATGGACCTGCGCACGCTGGCCGATTGGACGGTACGCACCCGGCTCCTCTCGGTGCCGGGCGTCTCGCAGGTGATTGTCATCGGCGGCGACCGGAAGCAGTACCAGGTGCTGGCCGACCCCGCCAAGCTGCGCGCCTACAACGTGACCCTCAACCAAGTGTTGGACGCAGTCCGGGAGTCCAACGTCAACGCGCCGGGCGGGTTTCTGCAGACGCCCGGCCAGGAGTCGATCATCCGCGGCATCGGCCGCATCACCTCGCTGGCTGACCTCGACAACACCGTCGTCGCCACGCCCGGAGGCGCCCCGGTGCTGCTGCGGCAACTCGCTGACGTCCGTCTCGGACCCGAGCTCAAGCGAGGCGACGCCGGGCTCAACGGGCAGAAGGCGATTCTGGTGACGGTGTCCCGGCAGCCGGCTGCGAACACGCTGGAGCTGACCACACGAGTGAACGCGACGCTCGACGAGCTGCAGCGGACGCTGCCGTCGGACGTCAAGTTCGAGCGGCAGGTATACCAGCAGGCCGGGTTCATCGAGCGGGCGATCAAGAATGTGGAGGATGCTATCAGCGAGGGGGGAGTCCTCGTCACCATCATCCTGTTCCTGTTCCTCCTCAACTTCCGCACTACGCTCATCAGCCTGACCGCAATTCCCTTCTCTCTGGTCGTCGCGATCCTGGTGTTGAGCTGGTTCGGCCTGAGCATCAACACCATGACCCTCGGCGGCCTCGCCATCGCCATCGGAGCCCTGGTGGACGACGCGATCATCGACGTGGAGAATGTGTTCCGGAGGCTGAAGGAGAACCATCACGTGGCGCCCGAGGCGCGCCGGAACACACTCACCGTCGTGTACGAGGCGTCCGCCGAGATCCGGAACTCCATCGTCTTCGCGACTTACATCATCGTGCTCGTATTCGCACCGCTGTTCGTGCTCTCGGGCATCGAGGGGAAGATGTTCACCCCGCTTGGCGTTGCCTACATCATCGCGATCGTCGCCTCCCTCGCAGTGGCGCTCACCATCACGCCGGTGCTGTGCTATTTCCTCCTGGGCCGCGAGCGCTTCCTGGCCAAGCACGAGGAGGAGACCTGGACGTATCGGTGGCTCAAAGCCCGGTACGCGCCCGTACTGCGGCTGAGCCTGCGGCGGCCGTTTCTGATGCTTGGAGGCGCCGTGGCGCTCCTGGCAGTCGCTCTCGCCATCCTGCCGACGCTGGGCAAGGAGTTCCTGCCGCCCTTCATTGAGGGAAGCCTCACCGTGAACGTGCTGCTCGAGCCCGGCACCTCGCTCCAGGAATCCGAACGCATCGGCCGGATCGTCGAACGAAAGCTGCTGAAGTATCCCGAGATCGCGATCACCGGGCGCCGCACGGGGCGGGCGGAGCTCAGCGAAGATGCCGAGGGCGTACAGTACAATGAGATCGAGGTCGAGTTGCGCAGCGGGAAGGGACTGCGTCCCCAGGCTGACCTCGTGGCGGCACTCAGAAAGGATCTCGCCCAGGTGCCGGGTGCCAGCCTCAGCATCGGCCAGCCGCTCTCCCACCGCATCGAGCATATGCTCTCCGGAACCCGGGCGCAGCTCGCCATCAGCCTCTACGGGCCCGAGTTGCCCGTGCTCCGGCAGAAGGCGGAGGAGATCCGCCGGGTAGCCGCGGGGACGCCCGGTGTGGCTGACCTGTTCGTCGAGCAGCAGACCCTGGTGCCGCAGGTCGATATCGCGGTCGACCGCGCCGCGGCGGCCCGCTATGGCCTGCGCTCGGGTGACATCTCCCGAACCATTCAGACGGCGTTCAACGGCACCGTGGCGTCGCAGGTGCTGGAAGGCCAGGCGACCTTCGACCTTCTCGTCTGGACCGACAGCACCTCGCGGAACAACATCGGCCTCATCCGCTCGCTGCTGATCGACACGCCGTCAGGCGCCAAGATTCCCATCTCCCAAGTCGCCACGGTGAAGCAGGGCACCGGGCCGAATCAGATCACCCGCGAGGCGGTGCAGCGCAAAATCGTCATCCAGTCCAACGTGCAGGGCCGCGACCTGAGCGGATTCGTTCAGGACCTCCGTGGGCGGATCACGCAACAGGTGCAACTGCCTCAGGGCTACTTCCTCCAGTACGGCGGCCAGTTCGAGCAACAGGCGCGCGCGCAGCGCCAGCTGCTGAGCCTCGGCGGCGTCTCGCTGGTGGTGATTTTCCTCCTGCTGTTCCTGGCGTTCGGGTCCATCCGAGCAGCACTGCTCGTCCTGTCGAATCTCCCGCTGGCGGTGATCGGCGGGATCTTCGCGGTTTACTTCACCAACAGGACGATCTCGGTGGCGTCAATCGTCGGATTCATCACCCTGTTCGGCATCGCTACCCGGAACGGCATCATGATGGTGACGCATTACATGCAGCTCCGCTCGGAGGGGAAGACGTGGGAGGAGGTCGTGTGGCAAGGGTCGATGGAGCGGCTCAATCCGGTGCTCATGACGGCGCTCGTCGCCTCGATCGGGCTGGTGCCGCTGGCGCTGCGCGCGGGGCAGCCGGGCACCGAGCTGCAGTACCCGCTGGCCGTCGTGATCCTCGGCGGCATGTTCACGGCTACGCCACTCACGCTGCTGGTCATCCCGGCGCTGTACCACCGATTCGTCGCCGGACGGGAGACGGCTCGCGCCGCGGGTGGGGTGACCCAGCCCGTCCTCGCGACGGAGCGGCCTGCTGTCGTGGTCTTCGAGTGAATTGTGATCGCGGCACGGCCACGCTGCACCGCAGGGCGGGAAGTGGTCGAGGCCGCGAAGCACCGCATGGATCTGCCATGTCACGGCGCGTGCCGGGGAGGCGGCGTGTGGCTACACTCCTGATCGTGACCCTGCTGGTGGCCTGCGCGACGGCGCGCCGGCCCATCCGCTCGGCCTTCACCCGGGCGAGCGTCGCGCAGGGGGATAGCATCTTCCATGGCCAGGTGGCTGGCGGCACCTGCGCCGAGTGCCACGGTCCGAATGCGAGAGGTACGGCAGCGGCCCCGAATCTGGTCGACGGCGAATGGCAGAATGGCGACGGGAGTTACGAGTTCATCGTCCGGACCGTGACCACGGGTGTGCCCCCGCACCCTGAGCATGGACGGGCCGGCATGCCCGCCATGGGTGGCGTTCGGCTGACGTCGGAGCAGGTCCGCAGCGTTGCCGCCTACGTCTATACACGCAGCCGGCCGGGCCGCTGAGGATCCCAGAGGGATATCGCGTCGCGCACGATGGCAGTGCCAGCCCCGAAGGGTGCCCGGCATAGTGGCTCGATCGTCCAATCATCGGAGGTGTGCCGCATCTTTGTGCGTACTTCGCGCGGGAATTTGACGGCCGTCGTCGACGGCCTTGGTAGCCAACATCACGGGTCGCCATCTGCGCTCACTCGAGCGCGCCCCTTTCGGCCCCAATGGAGAACCTTACATATGCCCTGCGCCCTGATGCGTTGCGGAACGAGTCTCATGACCTCCGCCCTGATCGGAATCGCGGTCGGCGCCTGCAATTCGAAGCCCGATCCTCAGGCCAACGCTCGCAGTGACGCGGGCGGCGAAGTGGCCGCCTCCGCCTCGGACACGATGTCACCTTCCATGTCAAGCGGGGACACAGCAATGACGGGGATGGGTGGAATGGACAGCGCGGGAAATCCGGATCAGCAGTTCCTTCGGATGATGAGCGACCACCACAAGGGGATTCTTCTCCTAGCGCACGACGCAATCGGCCGGACGGGGGTCTCGGTCAAGCCCGAGGCGCAGAAGATCGACAAGGCGCAGGATGCGGAGGTGAAACAAATGGTCGCCATGCTGAAGAACGATTTCAAGGATGACTACACGCCGAAGGTCATGAAGGAAAACCAGTCGATGGCCGACGCCTTGACGCAGAAGTCGGGGGAGGCGTACGACATCACCTTCCGCAAGGACGTCATCAAACACCATGAGGCGGCGCTCCAGATGATCGATCGCTTCCTGCCGCAACTGACGAAACCGGCGCTCAAGCAGATGGCGCAGAAGATGAAAAAGGACCAGACCCGCGAGATTGCCCAGTTCAAGCGTGAGCTGGGACAGAGTTGAACTGATCACCTGGGTTCGGGCCGCGATCAGCCGGCTCGCACCGCACGGGCGCAGGCTTTCAGGTGTTCGCGTGCTGCTTGCCGCACCTCCAGCGCTTCTGCGTTCCCCGGATACCGTGCCAGCGCCTCGTCGGCAAACTCAACCGCCTCGCGGTGCTGTCCCAGTACGAGGAACGCTTCAGCCAGCAGCACGGGTGGGATAGTCCAGTATGTCGGCGAGCAGGTATGTGGGCTGCTCGGGGTCGTTCACCTGAGTGGGCCAGTCGGAGCTCGAGTCGAGGTTGGGCTCGCTCAGCCCCTCGTGTACGGCCGTGTCCTGCACGGGTCGTGTCGGCGGACCGTCTGACCCGCCCTACAACGTGATTACCTCACGCAGCCATGCGCTCGCATGACTCCGCGCAGCGCCGACATGCCTCGGCGCACCGCCGCATCATGTCGTCGCCTTCGGCCATCCCCTCGCAAGCTTCGGCGCACCGGCGGCACGCTTCGGCGCAGGTCGCGCAGACCATGCCGTGAATCGACGACTGGCGGAGCATGAAGTCGGCGCTCGTGGCGCAGATCTGGGCGCAATCGCGCAGGGTGGTCTGATGCTGGCGAGAGGCGTGCTTCCCGCCGATGTCGAGGCAGTGACCCGCGGTCTGTAGGCAGATGCTATGACAGTCGACGCACTTGGCAATGCACTCCTGCATCTCACTGGTCAGGGACTGGGTTGTCGTGTGTGCCATTGCTCACCTCTGTGGTTGACCATGAATTGGGATCCAGCCCGGGGCGAGCGGCCGGAGAGCGGAAGAAGCGGTCGGGAGGTTCCGGACCGCGGGAAAGCCTCCACACCCGTAGCCCGGCCACCGTGCCTCGGCGTGCCGCGCTGTCGGCTTGGGTGCCTGCGTAGATCTACCGTTCGCGCCCTCCGGCGGACCGGTCGTCCATGAACAAAAAGATCGGCTCCGCCGGCCCGGCAGCACTCGACCGGTGCTCGGCCGGTCCTGACCGTCAACGCCATGACGCTAGTGCTCGTGGGCCGGGGGAGCTGCGCCCTGCATGTTCGGCATCCCCTCCATCGTAGAGGTGCCCTCTGCTTTAGAATCGCCTTGCATCTTGGTCATATCGTTCATCATTCTGCGCAATTCCGGATCGTTCATGACGCGCTGCCGGATCTGGGGGTCGTCCATCATCCGGCGGTGCATCTCCATCATGCGCCGCATCTGTCCTGCGTGTCGCTCGCCCTTGCCGCCGTGCTGCATGCCCTTGGCCTTCATCTGCCCCATTCCTTCCATGCCGCCCATCTCGCCCTTCGCCATCATTTCCATCCCTTCTGGCGAAGGCTCGGGCGTCAGGGGAGCCTGTGCCAGCACTCTCCCGGTCGCCTGCCCTCCCATCACAACAACGCCGCCCACCATGGTCGCCATGTTTCGCCATTCGTCCTGCGACATCACGTCTGTCGAGCTGTCCTGCAGCTTCCGGAGGTTGGCGTAGATCACCTCGCGCTTCTTGTTCCGGGGTACGGAGTCGGAGGCCAGAATGTCCGAGATGATGTCGTGCATCATGTGAAGGTTATCGAAGATGGCAGCCGCCCGCGGATGGGCGGCGGTGAACTGCGGCGCGATGGACGGGGTCATCGGCATGATTCTCGGCATGCGAGCTGGAGGTGCTTCCAGCATCGACCAGAATCGGCCTACCACGGCGTCTACCCCGGCCTTGGTCTCCGATTCGACCTGCGCTTCCGGCTTCCCCATCGCTTCGATGTAGGGCTCGTACATCCCGACCTGGAGCCAATGGTAGGCCCAGATAAGCCCATTGAAATTGGGATAGTCCTGCCGGAAGGTCCGGCTGAAATACTGGCCCTCCATGAGCGCCATGGATTTGGGCACTGGTGTGAAGGCGTAGTCCTTCCGGCTCAGGTAATAATCCGTGATTCGCTCGATCAGCGAATCCTTCTGTGCTGGACGGATCCTGGCATCCGAGTAGACGTCATAGATCTGACGATGGAGGAGGTGCGCCCAGTCGAACATCTGCTTCGCTCGCCAGGCGAGCTTGGCATACTTCGGCATCACGGCCTCTTCCGCGATGGCGTAGCGCGGAGGCTTGATCAGGAGATCGGTCGTGAGATAGCGATACTCTTTCTCGAGCGCGGCCTGGGCGTGGCCTGGCTGGGTATAGAGTTTTTCGTAGAGGATGGCGTGCCCATAGTCGAAGGCGTTGAACAGCCTGGCCCCTGTGGGATACGTGCCGATGAATTCCCAGTTGAAGGAGCCGGGATAGTAGAATTGCTCGTTCCGGCCCTCCTGCGCCCAGCCAGGTGTGGGGAGTGCGGGCGACAAGGCGAGCAGGATCGGGAGGATGGCACGGACGGCGAGCGAACGCATGGCAGTAAGCTCCGGGAAATCAGCGAGGGCGAGACGGCATCAGCGCGCGCCAGGCGAACGCGTGCGAGAGTCCCAGCGTCAGACCGTAGTCCGGCCCGCTCACATTGCGCAGGCGGCGGACCACCCCGGCGTCGAGGACGAGCGTGGGACGCCATTGGTAGCGAAGCCCGAGCGCCGCGTTCACCTCGACCTCCGCGCCGCGAATCGCGCGTTCGGTCAGCAGCTCGGCGACGAGCAGGGTGCTCTGGCGCAGGAAAGTGCGGTCGGCGGCCAGCGTGTAGCGCCAGCGAGGCGTGAAGTCCATCAGCCCGATGTCGTCCTCGGAACCAAAGCCGCGCAGCGCGTTCAGATGGAGTCGGGTGCGGCCGAAGGTGCGGGTGGCGATTGCCTTCACCGCGAAGCGGGTGGCGTCACCCGCCAGCGACCCCACGGGGAGCCCCGCTTCCGCGCGGACGGCGAAGCCTGGGAGCACCCGCCCTTCGGTGTTCAGGTTGTAGAACGCGTAGACGCCGATCCCGGCCAGTCCCCAGCGAGTGTCGCTGCCCGCACTTTCATCGAGCGCGGCCAGTGGCACCTCGAGGCCGATCTGCGTGTTGTCGAACGGGGAGTACCCCACCTCTGGCACAACCCGGTGAATCCGGTTGCCGCCCCGCTCACGTTCGAATCGGTACGGGGCCAGCACTTCGAAGGCGTACCGCTCGATCGGGTATGCATCTTCGGTGACCACCGGCCGTTCATCGTCCAGGTTGCGATAGTCGATCTGAGCAGCCCCACTTCGGGCCGCAACACCAGTGAGAATGGCGAGCATCCACGGGGTTCGTCCTCGCTTCGCCCGGAACCTGGAATTCACAGCGGCAGTGGCTCCGCTGACACTGCGAGCCCGCGTCAAACCACGATTAATACTGAACACTCTAGTCTCCGAAGGCGGTGGCGCATTGTGCCGCCCATTTTACGCAGCGTAAATAAAGATGGCCGCTGCGGTGTGGGACGAAAGTGTCCCAAGTCACAAGTCGTCAGCCGAAATCGAGCCCGCCCATCGAACATCCGAGTAAGGTGCCCCTCTTACGGTTGCGGTTCGCCGTATTCGACCGCGATCGCTCCTGAAACTCCCAGAGGGAGGAAGGTCGGCTCGACAGCGCTGGCGTCCACTGGCTTGCCAGCTCCACTGGCTTGCCAGCGGAGAGGATAAAGATAGCTTTACGCGGAATAAAACAAGTGATGAAGGACCAAACGATTTGAACCGGCGGCCTCTCACACGAGGGGACCACCCCGATACCGAACCGTTCTGGCCAAATGGAGGCCGACATGAAGGTGAAAGATCCCGTGTGCGGCATGATGATCGAGAAGGAGGACGCGGTCGCGACCGCGGAGCACAGAGGAAAGACGTACTATTTCTGCAGTGAAGACTGCCAAGTCGAGTTCAAGGGGAACCCGGAGGATTACGCCGACAAAGCCTCCTGATGGACGCGGTCGGCGCCGCGCTCACGGTGTCTCTCGCCGGACTGGGTGGGTGGCTCCTACTGCGGTGGGTCAGTGATACCCTGAACCCAGCCTGTTCGACCGCGCCTGGGCGTGCGCCATTCGCCGCCGGCGCGCCTCCCGGCGTGCACGCATGGAGCCGTTTCCACGCACGCTACTACACCATGGCTCTCCTGTTCCTCGCGTTCGACATGGAAATGGTGTTCATGTATCCGTGGGCCGTCGTGTTCGTTCGCGAAGGCGTAACTGCTCTCGTCGAAATGCTCATGTTCATCGTGATCCTCACGCTCGGCATCCTGTACGCCTGGCGGGAGCGGGCGCTCGAATGGGCGTAAGGCGATGGCTCGCCGGCCTGGCGGCGGGTGCGCCCGCCTCGGTCTTCGTCGTGCCCGGCCGGGGTGCACGCGAGAAGGTAGACGAGCTGCGCCTCGACTCCCGGTTGCATTTCACCGAGTCTCCGCGAGCCACGACGATCCTGCTGCTCATTGGGGAGATCCCGGATGCTCTCGCCAGCGCCGCGCGGTCGATCCACGACTCGATGCCCCGTCCCCGCGCGACGGCGTGCTGGAGGGCAGGTACCAGCGCGCCAGTTCCGTCCGGCTTTCCTGATGCGGTGATGGTCGATGTACGTGAGGAGGTGGGGACCGTCCTCACCCGCCTGCAGTCGGCCCTGCTTCGCGGCGATCATGCTTCCGAGCCTGACCTGCTGCCCGATATCGACCCCGCACCATGGCGCGGAGTCGGGCCCCACGGCCAGGGCGGCAAAGGCATGACCGGAGGCGTGCCGTATGGGCGGGCACTGGCAGAGCGGGCTCACGACCGCGACGGTCTGGAACTCGATCAGTTGCCGGTCCGCATCGGCCCATTGTTCCCGCCACTGCCGGCCGGCCTCGTGCTCGACCTGAAGGTTCAGGGCGACGTTGTGCAGGAGGTCAGCCTCGGCGACAACCCGTTCCTCTCTTTCGACGCGGCCGTCGTCGGCACCGCCGCAGGTCCGAATCCATTCGAACTCGCGCTCAGCCAGCCGGTCCCCATCAGCGTTCTCGAACTCGCCCGAGCCCGGCACCATCTCGTCTGGCTCGCCGGGGCTCTCGAGCTTCATGGCGTCGCCGCTCTGGGCTACCGTGCCCGGCGGCTGGCCGCCGAGATCGCACCGGAGCGCGCCGGAGCTGTTCGCGCACTCGGCCGCCTGCTGGAGGGGACCCGGTCGCTTGCCTGGGGAACTGCCGGCGTCGGCGTGACTGATGGGGCAAGTCTGGCGGAGGTTCCGCCGGGTCCCGTGAGCCGCGCCGCCGGCATTGCCCGCGACGCGCGTACGAGCGATCCGTCGTACCTGTCGCTCGGTTTCGAAGTGTTGGTACAGGAGGAGGGCGATGCCCGCGCCAGGTGGCGGCAGCGCCTATCCGAGGCCCTCCAGGCGCTCGAGCTCGCGGGGCGTGCGGCTGCGCGTTGGTCAACTCCCAGCGGACGAGTCGAGGCACCCCGGGGGAGTCTCACCGCCGAGTCCGCGCCAGCGGCCGAACTGGTCGCCCTGATTCCCGCGCTCCTGCCCGGGCTGGACTGGGGCGATGCGGTGACAACGATTGTGAGTCTTGACCTGGACCTCGAGGAGGCTGCGTCTAGGCATGCCGCGAGCGCAGTGTGACCGCGCAGCTCGGCCTCCCCGCGAGTCTCGCCCTTGTCGGAAGCGCGCTGGTTCTGGGGGCGTACGTTGTCGAAGTGCTTGACCATGCGATCGGCCGCGTGGTAAGCGGCCACTTCGAACCTGTTGGGCGCACGCTCACCATCCCAATCCACCGTGCGGCGCTCCTGCTCCTGCAGCAGACCACCACCACGGAGCGCCCTGACGCCCCCCTGTGGCTCATCGCTCCCGCATTCCTGGCGGGTCTGGCGGCTGCCGGGCTCGCCATCGTACCGCTGGGACCGTCGGGGGCGCTGGCGAACGTTGAGGCCGGCATCGTGTGGTTTGGTGCGGTGGGAGCGCTGGTCATGGTGGCGGTATACGCACACGGGTGGGCGCCCAATTCGGTGATGCCGCTCATTGGCGGGTATCGCTTCGTCGCCCTCGCCCTGTCCTACGAGATGCCGCTGGCCCTGGTACTGATCGCCGCCGCCCTCCCGGCACGAGCGCTGGCGCTGCCGGTGATCGTCGCGTCCCAGGCTGACCTCTGGAACGTCGTGCGCCAGCCACTCGGTTTGCCACTCTATCTGATCGCCGGGCTGGGACTCGCCTGCCGCCGACCGCTGGACTTCGCCGACTCAGCCGACCTGGCGGGGGGCACACTCGTCGAGGCGTCCGGAGTGGCGCGCCTCGCCTGGTCCGCGGCCAAGTCCGCAATGCTCGTGGCCGTGGCTGCGATTGGCGCCACGGTTTTCCTCGGCGGCTGGCTCGGCCCATGGCTTCCCGGCCCCGCGTGGGTGGTCGTGAAGACGCTCGCGCTCCTTGCGCTGCTCGTCACCGCTGGCCACCTGGTGGCGCGGCCACGGCTCGAGCGCTTCGTGGTAATCGCATGGGTTGGGCTCATTCCGCTTGCGCTGGTCAACGTCTTCCTGTCCGGACTGCTGCTGCTGCTGTGACACCATCCCCGGCATCCGACCTCCTCTTCTGGGCGTTTGCGCTCGGCAGCGTAGTCGCGGCTTGGCGGGTCTTCCGCACCGATTCGATGTTCCGGGCGGCGTACTGGCTGCTTGCTTCGTTCATCGGGGTGGCGGGAATTTTGGTGCTCCTCGGCGCCGAGTTCCTGGGACTCGTGTTGGTCCTCATGATGGCGGGTGAGATGACCATCATGGCGATCTTCATGATCATGTTCATGATGAACCCGGCCGGGCTGAACCCGATGATGATGGTTCACCAGCAC
>JACDDX010000293.1 GCA_013816685.1 Gemmatimonadales bacterium | reverse complement strand
ATCCACGATGGCGCCGACGCGCGCGTGCGCCTCCGATAAGCGGCGCTTGAGGCCGTGGGCCTCGGGCTCATACCCGACGGCGACTACGACGCGTAGCGCCCGCGCCGTTCGCATAGCAAGGACCCCCAGATTGAGTAGGGCCGAGCGGAGGTAGATCTCCGCCGGAGCTGGTCCGTCGTGGAACGGGACCTCAAGCCCCTCGAGAACCGACGCAAGTGTCAGAGACGCGCGTCCGAAGAGGTCGAACGTCTCGATCTCCTCGGCAGCTCGGTCCCAAAGCCGTTCCTCCATCTGTCGAGCAAGCGCCCAGGCTGAAGCAGCGGTTGACCTTCCATACCCTTCACGTTCGCACGCACCGCGGTCGACGCTCGCGCATTGCGCGAATAGGAGCCGCCTCGGCCGCTCGGCGCCGGCTCCCGGTCCCTACTAGTCACTTCCCCCGGATAAACGGTTCCGCGGAATCGTGATCTGTGCGGAACGAGGAACGGCCGCGCTCGGGCGGAGACGCGGCCGTTCGGGTGGTCGTCTCGGGCGGGAGGCGACCGGCGGGGATGCTGTCAGGCGTCTCGGATGGTGAGGGTGTCGAGGTTGTAGGCGAGGATCGCCCAGGCGGCCCAGGTGCGGGCCCCCTGGTGGCCTTTTAGTCGGGATCGGCGCATCCCGTAGCGGCGTTTGAGGTGGCTGATGCGGCCTTCGCAGCCGACGCGGAACTTCGCCAGGCGGCGGTTGGTCTTCTTGGAGCCGGCCGAGTGGCGCCCGGCGATGAACAGGCGGTCTGGTGGCGGCAAGGACTCGGCGATCGGCCCGGGCTGGAAGCCGCCGTCGAGCGCGATTTCCTTGGGGTGGATGGCGAGCTTGTCGAGCCGCTGGCCGGTGCTCGGGAGCAGGTTTGACTCGTTCGGGGATCCGATCTGCGTTGACGCGGGGAGGATCAGGCCGCGGGCGCCGCGGCGGGTGTTCTCGCAGAGCTCGGTGATCTGCATGACGGTGCCGAACTCGGTTGGCTGGCGCAGCTTGCCCTTGCGGATTGGGCGGGCGTCGGGGTCGCTCATCGACACCAGGCGCTCGGCGATCTTCTGCCCCGCTACGCGCTTGGTGATCTGATCGCAGACCTTCGCAGCGCGCTCGGCGAGCTGTTCTAGGCGCTCGGCCGCGCGGAGCTTGGACTGCGCGCCGCGGCCTTTGGCGCGCTGCCGCAGTCGCGCTGCCAGCCGGCGCGTCTCGCTCAGCGACGTGGCGGCGATCTGCCCCGCCTCACCGGTCAGCTTCAGCGCGACTTCCTTGCCCTGCCCGGTCCTGGCGGCCAGCGTCCGTGAGAGCCGCCGCAGCTTTTTGGCGATCGCGCGCGAGCGATCACGGACGTGCGGCGCCTCTGGCCCGGCCAGCTGCGCGGCCTTCTTGGCCTCCGCGGCGAGCATCCGCGCCGCGTCTTGGGCGAGGCCCAGATCGGTCGGATAGCGGATATCTGACTCGACCACGGTCGAGTCGATCCTGACCGCCCGCGCGCTGAACCGCCGCTGCGCGCCAGCCGCGGTCGCGCGCTCGATCACGGCCATCGTGATCTGCTCGATCACCTCCGCGCCCAACCGCTTGACGAGCTTTCTGATCGTCGACTCATCCGGCACACGCTCGGTCAACGCGATCCGACAGAAGCGCCGCAAGTGCAGCGAGTCAGAGACCTCACGCATCAACGTCTCATAGCCCCAACCACCCGACCGCGCCTTCACGACCATCAACCGCACAAGCCGGTCCATCGGCACCGACGGACGACCGAACTCGCGCGCCGACGCGACCCACGCCGCCTCGATCGGCGCCAGCAACGCCGCGTCATCCAGCAGCCGATCCAGGCCCGCGAGATCGGCCGGCAACTCCGCGACCTCCACCGGCAACCCCAGATCGAACAACGACTCCACCTGACCGCCCGACAAGATCAACATCCCGACCTCCCAAATCCGCCCGATTTGCAGGACGAATCCTGAATCTCAGGCCGGACGGAACCACCGACTATTTCCGGGGGAAGTGACTAGTGCCGTGTCAGGCAACGTTTGCCCGGTCGATGACGTGGCGCAGGCGGCGGTCGTGGGTGTTGCGATTGCGCCATGCGATGTAGCGTCGGATCGCGCGGCCCTGTTGGGCGTGCGTGGGGTGATCGGTGCCGTCGAGCGCGAAGTAGCGCAGTCCAGTGAACTGGGCCTCGATGCGGTTCAGCCAGCTGGCGTTGAAGGGCACGTAGACGAGCTCGATGTTGTTGGTGGCGGCGTAGTCGCCGACGCGCGTGTCGGTCTTGGTGCTCAGGTGCGGGCTGAAGTTGTCCAGCACGATCGCGATCCGTCGCTCGGGCGGGTGCAGCGAGCGGACGTAGCGCAGGAAGGTCAAAAACTCGCCGCGGCGTTTGCGCTTCTTGACGTGCCCGTAGAGCTTGTCGGCCTTCAGGTCGTAGGCGGCGAACAGGTGCCGGACGCCGTGTGGGCGCGTGAACGTCGCGCGCCTGCGGCGCCTGCGGACGTGTCCGCGGCCACCGCGACACGCCCACTGGCGACCCGGGTGCGGCTGCAGGTTCAACGGGCCGAACTCGTCGATGCAGATGACCTCGTCGGGATCGCCCGGGCCGGGCGTGGCCTTGCCGTCGGCGATCGCGTAGACCTCAAGGACGCGGTTCTTCTTGGTCTCGAAGTCCGGGTCGTTTGACTGCTTCCAGGTCTTTATGCGTTGAAAGGACACGCCCTCTGCGCGCAGCAGCATGCGCAGGCCCTCGTGGCTGATGTCCTCGACCACCCCCTT
>JACDDX010000292.1 GCA_013816685.1 Gemmatimonadales bacterium | reverse complement strand
GGCCTGCTCGCGCTAGGCGCGGGCGCCTCGCTGCTCAAGGGATTCGATTATGAAGAGGCGACCCTGCTCCTGGTGCTGCTCGGGGCACTGCTGCCCTGTCACCGGTTCTTCTACCGACGCACGGCGCTGATGGCGGAGCCCTTCACGCCCGGGTGGACCCTGGCGATCATGGGGGTGGTCGCTGCCGCACTGTGGCTGACGCTGTTCGCCTATCGGCACGTCGAATATTCCAACGAGCTCTGGTGGCGGTTCGCCTTTCACGCGAGCGCGCCGCGCTCGCTGCGCGCGGCCGTCGGCGTCCTGGCGTCGCTGGCCATCGTCGGGACCGCTCGCCTGCTCCGCCCGGCGCCGCTCGATCCGGGTCCGCCGGACGACGTCGACCTCGAGCGGGCAGCGGCGGTGATCGCACGAGCCGGGGCCTCGGAGGCCAACCTCGCGCTGCTGGGCGACAAGCGCTTCCTCTACAATGAGGCAGGTACAGCCTTCATCATGTACGGCGTGGAAGGACGAAGCTGGGTGGCACTGCACGATCCGGTGGGGCCCGATTCGCAGCTCGATGAACTGGCGTGGCGCTTTCGCGAACTCGTGGACCGCCACGCCGGCTGGACGGTCTTCTACGAAGTCAGCCGTCGCCGGCTCCCGCTCTACCTCGACCTCGGCCTGACCCTGCTGAAGCTGGGCGAGGAGGCCCGGGTACCCCTCGAGGAGTTCACACTCGAGGGTGCGCATCGAAAGACGCTCCGCCGGTTTCACCGGGGCGTCGAGAAGACGGGCGTCAGCTTCGACGTGCTTCCGGCCGGCGCCACAGACGCACCCTTCGCGGAGCTCCGCGCCGTGTCGGATGGCTGGCTCACCCTCAAGCGCACCCGTGAAAAAAGCTTCTCGCTCGGCAACTTCGACGAGCATTACCTCGGCCGCTTTCCCATGGGCATTGCGCGACAGGGGGGGCGCATCGTGGCGTTCACGAACATCTGGCCCTCAGGCGATCGCGAGGAGCTGTCCGCCGACCTGATGCGCTATCTCCCCGACGCCCCGCCGAACGTCATGACCTGGCTGTTCGTGGAGCTCATGCTCTGGGGCCGGCGCGAGGGCTACCGCTGGTTCAACCTGGGCATGGCGCCGCTCTCCGGCCTGCCCAACCGGAAGCTGGCGTCGCGCTGGCTGCGGCTCGGGGGTTTTGTGTACAGGCACGGCGAGCACTTCTACAACTTCAAGGGGCTACGGCAATACAAGGAGCGCTTCGACCCGGTCTGGGAGCCCAGGTACCTGGCCTCGCCCGGCGGGCTTCTCGTGCCGCGGGTGCTGGCCAACGTCGCCACCCTGGTGGGCGGCGGACTGACAGGAGTCGTCGGGAAATGAGAATCCGGTGCTTGACAGGACTCCTGGCCCTTGTTCTGGTCGCCGTGCCTCGCGCCGAGGCGCAGTTCCGGTTCGGTAAGTTCGGTCCGATCCGGATCTACCGGCAAGGCGGGCCGGTGGAACAGGTGGCGATCTTCATCTCCGGCGACGGCGGGTGGACACCCGGAGTCACCGAAATGGCGCGGGAGCTGGCTCACGACCGCACGCTCGTGCTCGGCTTGGACATTCGCTACCTCCGGAACGCTCTCGACCGCTCGGCGGATGCCTGCGTGTATCCCGCTGCCGATCTCGAGGCACTGAGTCACTATGCCCAGCGCAAGCTGGACCTGCCGAGCTACCACCAGCCCGTGTTGGCCGGGTATTCGGGTGGTGCCACGCTCGCCTACGCCGCGCTGGCGCAGGCGCCGCCGGGGACCTTTTCCGGCGCGTTGAGCCTCGCGTTCTGTCTCGATCTGCTGCTGGGGAGACCGCTCTGCCGCGGCGAAGGGCTGTCGTCGAAGCAGGGCGTCAAGCACCGGCTGGTGTACGTGCAACCCGTCCCGCACCTGTCCGCGCCCTGGGTCGTACTGCAGGGCGCGGGAGACGAAGCCTGCGCGCCGGCAGCCACCCGGCAGTTCGTCGGCCGGGTCGCCGGAGCGCGGTTCATCGCGTTGGACAGCGTCGGTCACGGGTTCGCCAGGAAGAAGCACTGGGCATCGGCACTCCGGTCGACGCTGGCGACCTTCCGGGCTGGTCCCGCCGCGCGGAGCGTGAGTTCAACTCCGGGCAGCGCGTTCACCGGTGGCGTCGCTGTGACCGATCTTCCGCTGGTGGAACTTCCCACCCCCGGCGGCAGGACGCTCGCGGTCATCCTCTCCGGCGACGGCGGCTGGGCGAGCATCGACCGGCACCTGGGCGAGGCGCTCCAGGACAGCGAGGTCGCCGTGGTGGGCCTCAACTCGCTGCAATACTTCTGGCATCGCCGCACGCCGGACGCGGCGGCCGCAGATCTGGCGCGGGTGATTCGTCACTATCTCCCGGCATGGAAGCGCGATCGCATCGCACTCATCGGCTATTCCTTCGGCGCCGACGTGCTCCCGTTCCTGGCCGCGCGGCTGCCCGCCGATGTCCGGAGCCGCGTCTTGCTCGTCGCGCTGCTCGGCGCCGGGCGCTCGGCGGATTTCGAGTTCCGGCTCTCCGACTGGTTGGGAGGCGGCGGCCGCGGCAGCCCGGTGGCACCCGAGGTAGGCAGGCTGCGCGGAATGCAGGTGCTTTGTTTCTCCGGCCGGGACGAGGAGGACAGCGTCTGTCCCGACCTGCCGCCAGCGCAGGCGGAGCGAATTCCGCTGCCGGGCGGGCATCATTTCGGGGGCGATTATGCCGGGATCGCCCGAACACTGCTCGACCGCATGCGGCGTTCAGCACCATAGCCGACCGGCGCCGGTAG
>JACDDX010000291.1 GCA_013816685.1 Gemmatimonadales bacterium | reverse complement strand
CCGTACTGGAGGGCGTTCAGCGCAACGTGCGCGTTCAGCACCATGTCGGCCGGCGCGCTTCCCCGGCCGGTCAGCGCGAACCGTCCGCTCAGCGGCGCCACGACCGTGTCGCCCATGAGTTGACCGACATCCACCCGCTCGAGCGTGCCGTCCCTCACCGCGTACGTCATCGTGTCGCCCAGGTGCGCGGTGACAGTGCCGCCGATCCTTCCGCCGGCGATGAGCAGGGCGGGTCGCGCAGTCAGCCGGCTGTTGGCCAGCGCGAGCGTGGCGCCGCCCAGCGACACCCGCTCACCTTCGCGTCGCACGGCGGCGAGATCGGCTCGGCCGCTGAGCCTCGCGGTCGCGGGTGCGGTGCCGCGGCCGGCGAGATGGAAGTTCACCTCGAGCGACGGATCGCCCACCGGTGTGACCAGGCGCGCGACGAGCGAGTCGGTCCCCGGCAGCTTGCGGGCGACTCCGGCGAGATCGTACGACGGAATCGAGTCGAAGGGCCGAGCCCAGCCGCGGGCAGTGATCACCGCGGTGTCGAGCGCGGCAGCGAGATTCAAGGTGGCGCGGCCCTGGTGCAGGTCGGCCCGCGCGTCGAACCGGCGCAGCGCGTTACCGGCGATGCGCGACTCTGTGGTGCGGAGCGTCACCCGTCCGTCGGACTGGTCGAGCGTCTTTCCTTTGAGATCGGCATCGAGGGTGGCGTTGATCCGGCCGGCCGGCGCCGACGTGTACACCTGTGAAGGGTCTAGTCCCGCGATGACGGCATGCGCGGTGTACGCCGCGGGCGCGCCGGTGCCGAGCGCGGCGGTGCCGTCGAGAGTGACCGTCGCACCGCCGATCCGTCCGTCCAGCCGCCCGATCGCCGTCCGGCCCTCGGCGTCGGCATGCAAGGCGAGATTGGCCGCGCCCGTCGGATTCACCCCCGGCGCGAACGGAACGATGTCGGCAAAGGCGAGCGGCGTCGTCTCCAGCGCCACCGCCAGCCGGTCGATGCTCCGATCGTCATCCCAGCGTCGGGGCAGCACGATGCGGCCGGCGACGTCGCTCCGCGCGCTGCGCATCCGGAACGGATCCAGCCGGAATTCGTCGTCCAGCGCCGCGCCCCTCGCCGACAGACTGAGAGCCAGCACGGGCCTCACCGGCGGAATGACCCGTGCCGCGACGGTGTCGATCTGGACGGTCGTGACCCTGGCGACGGAGAGATCGTGCGCGCGAAACAGGAGCTGCTGCACCCGCGCGACCGAGTCGGGCGCGAGGTACGCCTCGACACTGGTGTTGATGACGGAGACCGTGTCGACCAGGAACGGCGCGCTGCTCGACGTGTCGGCCGATTCCTTGAGCGCCCGGGCCAGGTCCCAGCCATCGTCCTCGCGGTGGGCGACGGCATGGACGCCGTCGATGAAGAGGGTGCGGAGATGGATCGCGCCGCCGGTGAGGCGCCTTGGATCATAGCCTACCGTCACCCGGCCGACGCGCGCCAATTCCTTACCCTGCCGATTGAGCCGCACGTCCTCGAGCTGGAGTCCGGTGAACCAGTTGCCGCTCACCCGCCCGACCTCGAGACCGTAGCCCGGGTTCAGCGGCGCGAGGCGCACCAGCTTCCGTCCCACCCAGGTGGCAACCGGCGCCGTCTGCAACGACGCGAGCGCCACGACGATCAGCCCGACGACGGCCCCGACGACCAGCAGCACCTTGCGCAGCCACCGCCGGCGGGCCGGCGGATCGCCATCATCGAGGGGGGTGCCGGGGGGATACGTCATCTGCTCATAGTCTAGTCGGGAACAGCCGCGCGACGGAGTGCGGCGTCGTCTGCTTCTGCCGGGGTGGTGCGCGCCACCGATTCGCCCCAGATTGGCTCGTCTGCCCCAGCCGCTCCCGTCTCCGCGGAGGCACCATGGACGCCAGCACTGCACCACCATCACCCGGGTCCCCTGATTCGCCCGCGCTCGTGGCGCTCCGCTCACTGCTCATCCCCGGCGAGACGCTGCAGACCTGGGCGCTGCAGCGCCGGCTCTTCGCGCTCGTCCACCGGCGTACGATCGTCGGCGCCACCAGCGGGCGGCTGATCGCCGTGCACCGCGGCCTCTTCGGCGGCTTCACCCCGCAGGACGTCCGCTGGCAGGATCTCGACGACGCGCGGGTGAGCGTGGGCATCTTCGGCGCTACGCTCACCGTGTCGGCGCGCGACGGCAACGACCTCGCCGGCAATGGTGGCCCGGGCAAGGCGCTCGTCTTTCCCGGACTGGTGAAGGAGCAGGCGCAGGAGATCTATCGGGTCAGCCAGGCGCAGGAGCAGGCATGGCGGGAGAAGCGCCGGGTGCGCGAGCTGGAGGAGATGCGGGCCAAGTCGGGTGGGATCAACCTTGCGGGCGGTGCGGCGCCCACCACGGGCGGGGGGGTCGGCTCGCCCGGCGGAGAATCACAGGCCCCTGCCGACCGGCTGCAGCGCGCGAAGACGATGCTCGATCAGGGACTGCTGACCGATGCCGAGTTCGAACAGGTGAAGGCGAGGATTCTGGCGGAGCTGTGACCGAGCTTCCGAGATTAGAGGTGGGAGAAACGCTCCGCGCTCCGCCGCACCTCGTCGAGCAGCGGACCCGGCTCGACTCCATAGCGCCCGGCGAGATACCCCATCGTCTCGTCGAGCCAGCTCCGGCGCTGCTCGATGGATGCGGCGGTCATGCCGCTCCGAAGAATATGACTGAACAGTTCCTCGCGCAGTTGCGCGACGGTCTGAGCCGAGGAACGGCGAACGATTGTCGTGTGACGCATCGGGGGAACTCCTCTGGTTCCC
>JACDDX010000290.1 GCA_013816685.1 Gemmatimonadales bacterium | reverse complement strand
GATCGGGTGGGGCGGCCGGCCGGGGCCGCACCCGCCTGCGGACCGGGGGCGCTTTCGGCGCTGGTCGCGCCTTCGCCGGCCGCGTGGTCGCCTCTGACGGTACGCTCGGCTGGTGTCGGGTTTCGGGAAGCGAGACATTGTCGCCCGAATCGCTGGTCGCCGCGATCGGCTCGAGGCCAGCGTCGGGCGTTCCCACGCGACCAGCTTCGATAGAACGACTGCGGCTGTCCGTGACGGCGACCTCCCGGCCACGATCGTTCGAGCAGGCCATGATGGCGGCGATGGCGGTGATGCCCGCCAGGATCGAAGATTTCATCGGCTTCCCCCGGTATCGGCGGGCGCACATCGCCCTGCCGACTGTAAGTGTGCGATAGCCGACCCCCTGATTCCGTGTCTCCGCTCACGTTCGCAGCAACAGTGCACATCCGGCGACGCGGGGTGCAAAATCTTCCGCAGGTCGCCGAGCGCTTGCCGAACTAGGACGACCGCCGGCACTGCAGCGGAGTGTGACCCGCTCTGGCCATCTTCACGTCCGGCAGCGCGTTGCGTGAACAGCGATCCGTAACGGTGCCTGCCCATCGGCCCGGGCACATGCGTTGCAATTGCCTGCACGGACGCCATCTCGCCCAGCAGATCTCTCTTCACGTCCCCACCGGAGTTTTCATGGTCACATTCCTCAAAGGTCGGCGTCGGGACGATTCCGCCCTGGTCGCGCTCGACGAGAACGGCGCCAATGTCGCCGCCAAGCTCGAGGCCCTGGTCGCACGCGCCGAAGCCGCGGCGGCTGAGCTGCGCGCTCTGCAGCCGGTCAGCGAGGCCGCCGGGCACCTTGAAGCCATGCGCGAGCGCGCTGTGGCCGTCGAGCAGCGTCTGGAAGGGATGGAAGGCATCGCCGACCGCCTCGCCGGCGCGGAAGTCCAGGCCGAGCGCGTGGCGCAGGCGGCGAACGAGATGGGACGCATCGAAGGGCGCATCAGCGACGTCGACGGCAAGGTGGAGACTGCACTGCTGCTGGGCGAACAGGTGGATCGATTCCTGAGCCTCGAGAGCCCGCTGGCGGCCATTCGCGGGGACTCCGATGCTCTCCGGGAGCGGCTGTCCGATCTGGCCGAGGACGTGGTCCGCATGCGCGCCCAGGCCGACGACGCGCTCAAGGCGCACCGGCACAGCACGTCGCGGCTGGAGTCCTTCGACGCGGAATACCAGGCGGCCACCGGCCGGCTGGTGGACGTCGAGCGCCGGGTCGACGATGTGCAGCGGGCGCTGGAGCCGGTGGATCAGGCCATGACCGCCGTCCCCGAGCTGCAGCATCGCCTCGCCGTGGTCAAGGCGCTCGCCGATCAGGTGGCACAGAAGACCAGCCTCATCGAGCAGCAGCGTGAAGCCGTCGAGCGCGCGTCCAATCAGATCTCCAAGCTGACGCGCCTCGACCGCGAGCTCGACGCGTGGGTGCGCCGTCAGGAGGAGCAGATCCGGCGATTCGGGGCCATCGAGTCCAAGGTCGCTGAGGTGCAGTCGCTGCAGGTGAAGGTTCTGTCGCGCTCCGAGGAGATGCAGTCCTCGTCGCAGGATCTCGAGGATACCCAGCAGGCGGCTCGGCAGGCGCTCACCGAACTCCGGGAGCAGATGCGGAAGAGCAGCGAAGGCTTCGAGCTGGAGAATCGTGGCCTGCACGCGGTCAGCGAGCGGATCGCCGACCTGCGGAACGCCGTGAAGGAGTGTGAAGCCCGCTTCGCGGTGCTCGACGCCGCCAGCCAGGGGACGGCAGCGGTGCAGGGCCAGGTGCGCGTCCTCGGTGAGCAGGCCGGTGAGCTGGCTCGCGAGCTGACCCGGCTGCTCGACGAGTCCGCGCGCATCGGCGCGCTGCGTCACGAGGTCGAGCGGCTCGACGGCGTCACCGGCGAGACCACGGCGCGCGTCCAGCGCATCGAGCAGCTCCGTCCCGAGGTCGAGGCCGCGATGGGCGATCTCACGACCCTCAAGGGCACGCGCGAGCTGATGGCCGACGGGATCGAGCAGATGCGGAGCGCCTGCGAGGAAATGGGCCGGCTGCGGGACACCCACTCGGAGACCCAGACCTGGCTCGCGAACGCGGACCAGTGGACGCGGAAGGTGCAGGGACAGGTCAAGGAGCTGAGCGGCATGGAGCCCGCGGTCGAGCGGATCCGCGGCGAGGTCGAGCAGGTCAAGGCCTCGATGGGCGAAATCGACAGCCGGCGCGAAGCGGTTGAAGACGTCGCCCGGCGGCTGGGAGACCTGGGCGCGCTCAGCGCCGAGCTCAAGGAGCGGGCGGAAGGGCTGCGCGGACGAATGGACGGGGCGGAGTCCCGCTTCGTACAGCTCGCCAAGCAGTCGGACGAGGCGCAGCGGGTGGCCGAGACCATCGCGGGCGTCGGGACGTCGGTGGTGGACGCGAACCGCCGGCTCGCGGTGGTGGACGACTCGGTGCGCGGCCTCGAAGGGCGCACTCAGCAGCTCGATGAGCTGCAGGAGCGGATCAGGCTGCTCGGCCAGGAGCTCGACCAGCGCCAGGGCGCGCTGGACAAGGCCACCGAACATCTGACCCGTGCATCGGCGCTGCGGCAGGAGTCCGCCCAGACCGCACAGCGGCTGGAGGAGGTGACCCGCTCCGTCAGCGCGACGCTGGTGGACGCCGAGCAGCGGTCGGGCGTGCTGCAGCGGAGCGCAGGCGATCTGGAGAGCCGCGCGATGGCGCTCAGGGCGATCGACCGGCAGCTCACGCTCTTCGAATCGCTGCTGGGACGCTGGGAGTCGGCGCAGTCGGAGGC
>JACDDX010000289.1 GCA_013816685.1 Gemmatimonadales bacterium | reverse complement strand
GAGCCGCACGGCGGTTTCTGCGAGAAAGGTGGCGCTGACGTCGATGGGCACGTAGACCTCCGCCGTGCCGGCCTTCCGCATCGCATCGAGAATCAGCCGGGTTTTCTCCGCGCTTCCGGCGCCCAGCTCGACCAGCGACCGGGCACCCAGCATCCCGATCAGCTCCGGCATCCACGAGGCCAGAAGGCTCCGCTCCGTCCGGGTCGGGTAGTACTCCGGCAGCCGGGTGATCTCCTCGAACAGCTCAGAGCCGCGCTGGTCGTAGAAATATTTCGGTGAGAGCTCCTTGGGGATCGATTGGAGCCCGGCCGCCACTTCGGCCAGCATTCTCGAGTCGACGCCGCGAGGGACGGAAGACGGATTACTCATCGCTGGCGCACCTGAATCCGCAGTAGAGCTGGCGCCGGATGGGGTAGTCCCAGTTTCGAAAGGTGTTCCGGATGGCGCCGGGCCGGGTGGCCCATGACCCGCCGCGCAGCACCTTGTATTCGGTGCCGAAAAAGTCCTGGGAATATTCCGGGTACGGGAAGCTCTCGAATCCCGGGTAGCCCCGGAAATCGCTCGACGTCCATTCCCACACGTCGCCGATCAGGCCGCTGCAGCCCAGCGCCGACAGGTTACCCGGATAGCTGCCGACCGGCGCCGTACCGAAGGTGAGCTGGTCGACATTGGCGAGGTCACGCGTGGGCGGCGCATCACCCCAGGGGTAGCGACGCTTCGTGCCGGTCGTCCCGTCCCATGAGGCGGCGGTCTCCCATTCGGCTTCCGTCGGAAGGCGCTTCCCCGCGAATCGCGCGTAGGCCTCCGCTTCATGAAAGCACACGTGGCAGACTGGATGCGAGGCGTCCACCGGCCCTTCGCGATCCATCGTCCGCGTCGTCCATCCATCCCCGCCCCGGGCCCAGTACAGTGGCGCGAGCGCCCCCGTCTCTTCCAGCCAGCGCCAGCCCTGGTCCGACCAGAACCCACGCTGCTGGTACCCGCCCGCCGACATGAACTCGAGATACTCGCCGTTGGTCACGGGATGCACGTCGATGCGGAACGGCCGGAGCACGACGCGGTGACGGGGCCGCTCGTTGTCGTACGCCTCGGCGAGGTCGTCGGTGCCGAGCTCGACTTCGCCACCCGGAAACCGCAGCATGTCGCCCCGCGACACCGTGTGGGCCGCCGGAATTGGCCAGCGCACCGCCGGCGTGTACGGCATGCCCTGCTTGAGCTGCAGCGTCTGCAGCATGGTCTCGTTGTGCTGGTATTCGTGCTGGAGGACCATGTGATAGACGTACCCATCCTGCAGCAACGGAGAGTCGGTGTCGAAGTCCACCCGGCCCAGCCGGGTGAGCACCCGCACCCGTATGTTCTCCATCAGCTCGCGGCAGGCTTCGAGCCCTGGCAGGTCCAGCTCGCCGCGCTCGCGGCGGGGATGCTCGTTGGGGTTGTACAGTCCGGGCATCTCCACGAACTCAATCGGGCCATCGAGATTCCGGGTCAGCCAGAGCTCTTCGAAATACGCGATATGGCCGAGGTCCCAGACGATTGGGCTCATCAGCGCGTCGTGCTGGCGACGGAGCTCGGCATCGTTCAGTGGCGTAATGAGAAGCAGGGTCCGGGCGCGGGCATCTTCCAGCGCATCGGCCAGCGTCTGACGGTCGGCGCCGCGGGCGCTGAAAGCGGCGGGAAAGGTCATAGCGTGAAGTACTCCGAACCGAAGCGGCCGAAATGCCGTAGCACGACCAGGTTACCCACAACTCGGGAGAATACATTACTCGCTGCCAGTGGTGGCGGCGTGTTCACGCGTCACATTTCACTGGGTCGATCGGGGACCGAATCGAGGGGCCCGGGTTTGAACGCACGATTCCGGTCGCCGGTTCTCTCGCCGATCGGTACCATTAGCGCCGGCAATCAAATGGGAGCATACCATGACCGACCTGATGGAGCGGACGATGACAGAGACGACGGACCAGGAGCGATGGGAGGCGGTACTCGGACGCGATAGCGCCCGCGACGGGGAGTTCGTGTACGGCGTATCGTCCACCGGCGTGTACTGTCGCCCCTCGTGCCCTGCTCGGCGTCCTGGCCGCGAGCGGGTCCGCTTTTTCGCCAAGCCCGCGGATGCCCGGACGGCAGGGTTTCGCGCCTGTCGACGGTGCGGGCCCGACGACGCGCCCGCCAACATGCTCCAGGTTGCCCGCGCACGCGACTACCTCGACCTCCATCCAGACGAGCCGGTCACCCTCGAGCGGCTGGCGCAGGAAGTCGGCATGAGCCCCGGCCATCTGCAGCGCACGTTCAAGCGGATCACCGGATTGTCACCCCGGGCGTACACTGCCTCAGTCAGGCTTTCCCGGCTCAAGGCCGGACTCCGCGATGGCGATTCGGTCTCTCGCGCCACCTACGGCGCAGGGTACAACTCGGCCAGCCGAGTCTACGACGAAGCGGCGCCGGCGCTGGGCATGACGCCCGCCGCATACCGTCGCGGTGGCCGCGGCGTCGGTATCCGCTACACGGTCACGCCGACCCCGTTCGGCGACCTCCTCGTGGCCGCCACTGAACGCGGGCTCTGCGCCGTGACTCTGGGACACGGTGCCACCCTCGAGACCGACCTGCGACGCGAGTTTCCGGAGGCGAGCGTCGAGCGCGACGATGACGGGATGGCGGGCTGGGCGGCGGCGATCGGAGCGCTCGTGACCACGGGAACGCCGGCCGAGCTGCCGATGGACGTGCCCGGCACCGCATTCCAGTGGCAGGTATGGGACGCGCTTCGACGCCTTCCGCGCGGCCGGACCACGAGCTACGG
>JACDDX010000011.1:5627-13363 GCA_013816685.1 Gemmatimonadales bacterium | reverse complement strand
GGCGGTCCACCAGCAGCCCGCGTCGGCGGAGACCCACTCCGAGCACGACGCAGTAGCGCCGCGCCACCGGCTCGGTGTGTGTCGCCAACATCGCCGGCGACCCGAGCAGCACCCCGCCGTCGGCGATCGAGACCATGCCTCGACGCCAGGCGGTCACGCCCTGACGGCGGATGTGGTGGATGTCGTCCGGCGCAACCCGCACCGTCTCTGCGACCTGGTCGATGGGAATCGCGTAACGCTCCCGATCCACCTCGACCACCAGCGACCGTACTATTACGAGGCTGAGCGGCAGGCTCATCGAGAATGTGGCGCCCCGACCCGGATCGCTCGACACGTCGATGGTGCCGTTCAGCGAACGGATGGAGCGTGCGACCACGTCGAGACCGACGCCGCGCCCCGCGAGCTCGGAGATCCGATCGGCCGTGGAGAAGTTCGGCATGAAGATGAACGCGGCGAGCTGCGCCTCATCCATGTGCGTCGTGTCCACACCACCCTCACGCGCGCGCGCGCGGATCCGGTCGTGGTCGAGGCCTCGGCCGTCGTCGCGAAGGGTGAGCATTGCCCTGCCCCCGGCGGTGACGGCGGTCAGCTCGAGCCGAGCCTCGGCCGGCTTACCAGCACGGACCCGATCCGCGGCGCTCTCAACGCCATGCACCACCGCGTTGGTAAGGAGGTGTACCAGCGGCTCGCCCAGCCGGTCGAGAATCGTCTTGTCCAGCAGGGCGTCGCCACCCGTCAGGATCAGCTCCACCTGCTTCTGCTCCGAACGCGCGAGGTCGCGCACCACGCGGGGAAACCGTCCGAATACCGTCGCGATCGGAAGCAGCCGGGTCTGCATCACCGCGCGCTCGAGCCGGCGAAGCGTACGGCCCAGGGTTTCGACGGTCTGTTCCAAGTCGGTGGCGTCCGGCGCGTGACCCACGCGGCGACGAACGCGGCCGGCGACATCGCTGAGCGCCGAATGGCCGATGAGCGCTTCGCCCAGCACCTCGAGGAGCTCATCGAGCCGCCGGAAATCGACGCGGACTGTGTCGGGGGAAGCATCGGGTGCTTCCGCCATGCGTCGATCGCTCAGTCGACGCTCGTCCCCCGAGGACGTCGGGCCGAGCCCACCTACCTGGTCCACCACCCAGCGGCGCACCCGGCCGGTCGCTGCTTCGACGTCGGACCACTCATCGCGGAGTGGCGCCTCGCGAACCGCGTCGGTGAGGAGCCCGGTCCATTCCAGGAGCTGGGAAGCGGAGGCGGCGGTGCGAACGCCCGATTCCCGTCGGAGCAACGCCACGGCGTCTTCCAGCGCGTGCACGAGTCCCTGCACTGCCGGGAGGCCCATCATCGCCGAGTTGCCCTTCACGGTGTGCAGCGGTCCGGCGGCGAGTCGGAGCGGCTCGGGATCTCCCGCACCATCACCCCACCTGCGCTCGCACGCGAGCAGCTGTTCCGTGATCGTGTCCACCAGGGGCAGACACTCGCCGACATACTCCTGGAGAAGCTCCCGGAAGGGATGCGGCTCCTGCATCAGGCCGTGGCGCTCGCCCGCTGCGCGCGACATTCGGCGACTACGCGGGCGACGTCGGCCGGCTGGAACGGCTTGCGCAGATAGCGCCAGGCACCGGCGGCGATACCCCGGGCTTCGTCAGCTTCGGTGCTTTCGGTGGTGACGAGAACGACGGGTACGTGCAGGTGGAGCTCCTCGACCTTGCGGCGGCTCAGGAACTCGAGCCCGTTCATCTCGGGCATGTTCAAGTCGAGGAAGACCAGCGACATCTCGGGATGGGCGGCGAGCAATGAGTATCCTGCGCGGCCGTCATAAGCGTGATGAAGGGTGCTGCCGGCGAGTGCGCCTCGCGAGAAGACGAGCTGATACATCTGGTGATGCAGCTTCGAATCGTCGACCACCAGGAAGGCATCGGGCATCGTCGGGTCCGGTGACGAGGGTGCGCCCGGCGAGCGTTGATCCGGGAGGTTCGCGATCGTGGCGCGGGGCAAGACACGGACCGGCGATCTGCCCTACGGTAAGATGAGTCCTATGAGCAGGATGGATTCAGCGTCGCGAACCTGTGGCGAGAGCACTCACGGAAGTTGCAAGAGCGTTAGGAGCCCGGCGGCAGTCTGGGCGAAGCCGCCTCAGGTGACGAGGCTCACAGTCCCAAAGTGCGTGGAGCCCGGAAAAGAGGTCGCTTTCGATGTATAATGTCACTCCGAAATTCACTTCCTAAAGGAAAGCGTCTTACCGTGCAGTTTCATCTCGTCGTGTTCTCCCATCTCCGATGGGATTTTGTCTACCAGCGTCCTCAACACCTTCTTTCCCGTTTCGCGCAGCGGCACCGCGTTCTATACATCGAAGAGCCTGTCGTGGCAGCGACGGTCGATGAGACAGACGGCTGGGAGTTGAGCCACCCGGAGCCGAACATCGTGGTGGCCCGTCCACGTCTCGCGAACCTCGCGGGCAGACCTGAAGACGAGGTCATTCGCGTCACCCGGGACTTGGTGCGTCAACTCGTCCTGGCGGAAGAGTTCACCCGCGCCGTCGCCTGGATGTACACGCCAATGGCGGAGCCGCTTCTCGACGCGATCGACCCGGCACTGGTCGTATACGATTGCATGGATGAACTCTCGCTCTTCCTCGGGGCGCCGCCGGAACTGCTGCGCAGGGAAGCGGCGCTGCTGGAGCGCGCCGACATCGTCTTCACCGGTGGCGTCAGCCTCTACGAAGCGAAGCGGAAGCGACACCCGCAGGTGTCGTGCTTTCCAAGCAGCGTCGATGCCGGACACTTCGCGCAGGCCAAGCCGGGTGCGGGCACGGTGGCCGAGCCACCCGATCAGGCGTCACTCTCGAGGCCTCGGCTCGGCTACTTCGGTGTGATCGATGAGCGACTCGACCTCGCCATCCTCGACCGGCTCGGCGCGTCCCACGCCGAGTGGGAAATCGTCATCGTGGGACCGGTGGTCAAAATCGACCCCGGCACCCTCCCCCGACATCCCAACGTGCACTACCTGGGACAGCGGTCCTACACGGAACTGCCGGCGTATCTCTCGGGATGGGACGTGTGCCTCCTTCCCTTCGCGCTGAACGACGCGACACGATTCATCAGTCCCACGAAGACGCTGGAATACATGGCGGCCGAGCGGCCGATTGTCAGTACGTCAATCACGGACGTCGTGAGATCCTACGGTGAAATCGTTTACCTTGCCGACTCGGCCGCTTCGTTCGTGAGCGCCTGCGAGCGCGCGTTGGACGCTCCGGTCGCCGAGCGTGAGGCACGCGCCATCCGGATGCGTGCCGTCGTCGCGCAGTCGAGCTGGGATATCACGGCAGCGCGCATGGAGCAGCTCATCGACCAATCACTCTCCGGGCACCTCGCCCAGCACACCTGAGAGGAGCAACCTTGCCACCCCAGCAAAGCACTTCTACCCGCGCACCTGTCCTGGTCATCGGCGCCGGCCCAACCGGGTTGAGCGCCGCTTATCATCTCGGCTCGGACGCCCTGCTCGTCGAGCAGGAGGCGCGTGTCGGCGGGTGGTGCCGGTCGCTGGTCGACCACGGCTTCACCTTCGACTTCGCCGGACACATCATGTTCTCGAACGACCCATACGTTCACGAGCTCTACCAGATGCTGCTCGGCGACAACGTGCACTGGCAGGATCGCGAGGCATGGATCCGCAGCAAGGGGACCTATACCCGCTATCCGTTTCAGGGCGCGCTCTATGGACTTCCGCCTGCGGTCATCAAGGAATGCATCGTGGGTGCGGTCGAGGCACGGTTCGGCACGATCGCCGGCACGCCAGCGCCCGCCGCTCCTGCTGCCGATTATGCCGGGCCCGAACGCCGCGACATGTTCGAGCCGCTGTTGGCCAGCACAAACGGGAGCCGCTCCGGAACGTCGGTCAAGCGCCAGCGCTATGGCGGACCGGATCGACGCGTAATTCGTCCCAAGGGGCCGCCCCGGAACTTCAAGGACTTCATCTACCGAGTCTGGGGAGCCGGAATCGCCAAACATTTCGCGATTCCGTACAACGAGAAGCTGTGGGCGGTGCCCCTCGAAGAGATGGAGACATCGTGGTTGGGCGGGCGTGTTCCCCTTCCCAATCTCGAAGAAATGATTGAAGGTGCACTATCACCGGTGCCCAAGCCCATGGGCCCCAATGCGCGCTTCGGGTATCCGTTGCGAGGCGGGTTTCAGGCGCTGATGGACGGCTTCCTCCCGCACCTTCAGGGCAAGGTTCGGATGAACACCCGAGTCGTCCGACTGTCCCCGCGGCAGCGAACCGCCACCTTCGACGATGGCTCGACCGTACGGTTCGAGCATCTCATCAGTACGATGCCCCTGCCGAAGCTGATCGCGCTTGCCGGCGATGAGGCTCCGGCCGAGATCCAAGAGGCTGCGCGCGGGCTGAGACACGTCTCAGTTCGGTGCGTCAATATTGGTGTCGGCCGTCCCGACATCACCGAGAAGCACTGGATCTACTATCCCGAGGACACAGTCTTTCACCGGATTTTCGTGCAGGGCAACGCGAGCCCGCACTGCAACGCACCGGGTGGCTTCGGCTTCACCTGTGAGATCACGTACTCGCCGTCCAAGCCACTGCCCTGCGATGGTGACGCGCTGATCCGCCGCTGCATCGACCACTGCATCGCTGCCGGGTTCATCCGCGCGGACGATCCCATCTGGGCCGCGAACCAGGTCGACATGCCAGTCGCGTACGTCGTCTATGATCACGGCCGCGCCGAAAACGTGGAACGGATCCGGAAGTGGCTCGCTTCGCATCACATCACATTGGCAGGACGGTACAGCGAATGGGAGTATTACAACTCCGACCACGCATTCATCGCGGGCCGAAAAGCCGCCGAGCAGGTTGAGGTAGCGCGGACGACGCTCGCTCAGGCACCCGCAGCGGGAGTGGCGGTCAAGGCGTCGAAGGGCTGAGCCCGCGCCAGCTTCTCGGCGCGCGCTTTGATGTAGCGCTCCAGCGCATTCTCGAGTGGCGGCAGCAGCATGCCGCGCTCGCTGCTGAGGGCGGTATAGGAGCCACGTGACTCGTGGGGGAGGATCGAAGACGAGACCCGAACCCGGCCGGGTTGGAGCCCGGCGAGTTCGGCACCACGCCGGACAAACTCAAGCCAGGACAGCTGCCCGGCGTTGGTGAGATGCCAGATGCCGCGCTCGCCATCGATCAGCAGGTCCAGCGCTGCGTTCACGAGGTCGGGCACGTAGGTCGGTGACACCACCGCATCGGGAACTTCCCAGGCTCCACCCGCGCGCAACGATTCCAGGGCGCGCGTCAACAGGTTGTGCACGTCCCACGGACCGAAGAACGCGCTGGTCCGGATTGTCAGCGCGGCGGGCATTGCCTCGGCAACCCCCTGCTCGGCGGCCACCTTGCTCGCGCCGTACACCGTGGAGGGGCACGCCGGATCGCTCTCCACGTACGGTTTCCGAGCTGTTCCTGAAAACACCAGGTCGCTGGAAAACGTCACCAGCGCAACGCCCAGCCGGGCACATTCCCGAGCGAGCGTTGCCGCGCCCAGGGCATTCTCCCGAAAACAGATATCGCGGTGCCGTTCGGCGTCACCGACCCTGACGTAGCCTGACGCATTCACGACGGCCCAGGGCCGGTGCTCCGCCAAAGCGCTCGCTACCGATGCGGGATCCGCCACGTCGAGAGACGAGCGTGAGAGCAGTTGCGCTTCGAGGCCTCTCAGCTGGGCGACTCGACCGAATGCCGTTGCCAGCGTGCCACCCGCGCCGGTGACGACGATCAATGGGGCCTCTGCGACTCGGCGCACGCGTGTCCTCAGGGCCGGTGGGGCCGTCTCCCCATGGCCGTGGGCAAACCGACCCGACCGCTCCCACCAGCCCGGCCCCTGACCGGCCGGATGCGACGTCGCGCGGCCGTGGGCCAGATCGCCGATCATCCTGCCCAGGGCCGTGATCCGCGGCGCTGGGCCACGCACGTCGAACGCCCCTGGCTCGTAGTGCCCAGCCGCACGAGTCAGCAGCGAATCCCAATCGAAGGCACCGAGGAGCGACCACGCGGTCACCGCACGGACGTCCGCACCTTGCTGGCGAGCCGCCGCGGCGGCGGCCCACACCTCACCGAGCCAGCGGAGCTGCTCCTCACGGGTACATCCGAGGTGCACCTCGGTCACCGCGAGGGGAAGGTGGTAACGCTGCCACGCTTCCAGCAGCACCTCCCGGGGACTGGCCGGTCGCTCGAGCACACGTACCGCCTCAACATCGGCGTAGCGATGGCGGCCGTTTCCGCCCCACGTGTGCGCCGGGTAGCGCCGCCGATCGGTGTCGAGATAGCGGTTGCTGGTGACATAGTGATTGATGCCAAGCAGGTCCGGCGGACAGGCGTTGACCCTGAACCACTCCAGCGTCTCTTCATCGATGCCCTGGTCGCGCATGTAGCGCCACATCCGGTCGGTGCGGGTCAGCCGTCCCGTCAGCAAGTCGAAGGTGAGCCAGCGGCGCTCGTTGTCGAAGGTCGCCTGGTAGGCGAGCAGGGGCGTACTGTACGTGCGCCCCAGGTCCTCGGTCTGCACCAGCGCGGCACCGGGTGTGATCTCGCGGATCGAACGCATGGCGAGAATCGAGGCCCGGCACTGCACCAGGAGTGCGCGCACGAACTGGCGGCTGTCGCTGACATGAGGATACCACAACCCGTAGAGCGCGCTGAATCGTGCGGTGGTGAGAGGCTCATTGACTGGGGTGTAGGCCGTCACCCACGGGTACCGTTCTGCCACGGCGCGGGCAAACTCCGCGAGCCGTCCTGGGAAGGCGGGATCGAGCAGGCTGGTACCGGCAGGCCCGCTTCCGTGGTGGACCAATCCGACGATCGGGCGGATGCCCAACTCGCGCGCTTGGGCTAGCCGCGCATCGGACCAGCGCCAGTCGGCGTGCTCCAGGCCGCTGGGAGCGACGCGCTCCCACAGGACCGGCACGCGCATCGTTCTGAACCCCAGCCTGGCGAAGCGCTCGAGATCGTCGGTTCGTACGTCGTGGCCATTCAGCACCAGCTGATCCCGGAAGGTGTCGCCCACCCGGTTCACGGTGCATTCGACGCCGCCCCACATTTCGAGGGGACTGCCGACCGCGGAAAGAGTCATCCCTTCGCCACGCCTTCGGTCAGGTGGCGGATCATGTCATCCATCATGATCGTCGCGACGGGATGCTGGTCCAGCTGCTCCCGAATGCGAAACGTGCACGCCAGCACGCGACCCCGGTCCACCGGCCGCTCGGCGACCAGGGCGACGACGTGGTGCACCCAGCCCACGAAGAGACCGGCATGGACGCGACTGGCGAAGTCGCGCGGCTGCAGGCCGACTAGCACGGTCTCGGGCGTCAGATCCGCAAACGCGAAATCCACCGTACCGCCGGTGGGAATGCCGGTGAAGAGCTGATCCTGACGAAGCCAGCTCATGCTGCTGGCCCAGTCGCCCTGCCACGAGCGCCCGTCGCGCGCCGCCACGCCCCACTGCCCGAGGTGCGTCTGGTAGGAGTCGGCGCGCTCGGCCAGCCACAGCACCTGGCCTCCGTTCTGCGCATAGCTGCGCCAGGCATCGGTCAGGGTCTCGACCACGACGAGATCGGCCAATTCAGGGTCGGCCGTGACGTCATACCCCAGGTCGCCGAGACGGGCGGCGAGCCGTGGCGCCTGAGGGACGTGCAGGCGGACGGCGGGAGGCGCCGAGCGTCGTGGGAAGAAATACATCTCGTGATGGTTGCGGC
>JACDDX010000011.1:0-5617 GCA_013816685.1 Gemmatimonadales bacterium | reverse complement strand
AGTCGCACGCGCTTCGATTCGGCCAACGTCGGTACGGTGAACGCGGCGGTGCCCACCGCGGTCAGCTGCGCCCGGAGCGGGCCGAGGCTCTGAAACACGCCGGAGATCTCGGGCCACGCGTCGAGGAACCACTCGACCCGGCAGTCGCGAAGATCGTGGGTCGAGAAGTGCGACAGCCCCAGCCGCACCTCGCAGCGGTCACCCTCCCAGTAGGCGATCCGGTCCCAGTCGATAGGAATGATGGCGTCGGCGCTGTTCACCTGGCCGATGACATCGTAGTAGGCCTTGGGGTTCCGGCAGATGTCGAGCAGCCCGTTGGCTTCCCAGTGCACGTCCGTGAACTCAGTTATGACGTAGCCCACGATGCTGGGATGGCGCCGCATCTGCTCGATCTGGTACTTGAGCGCGGCGTACTGCATCCGCTGGCTCGCGGTCGTGAGGTCGGACAGCGTGGGAAAGACCTTGTCGAGGTGATAGCCGCGATACCGCTGCTCGATGGCGTGCGGATACATGACGCCCTCGCCCCACTCGATGCCGGTCTCGAACCACCATGGCTCACCGCCGTACGCTGCCCGCAGCTTCGCGATGTCCGGCAGCCCCCAGTTGCCGAATTCCGATACCACGATCGGCTCGTTGCCACGGCGACGCACCTCCGGCGCTGCCGGCACCGGCTGCTGGCTCCAGGGATCGCGCAGATATTCCCGCCAGCGGTCGATGCCGGCGTATTCCCTGGCGAACGTCCAGGCTGGTCGCGCAGCGAAGGTCTGGACCCATTCCTTCCACTGACGGTGGTGGTCGGGCATGCAGTAGTAGTTATGGAAATCTTCGATGTCCGTCACCACGTGAAAGTTGGTGAAGCAGGGCGAGTTCCCGACGACCAGACGGGTGGGATCGAGCGCCTTGAGCTCGGTATACATGTCGACCAGCCAGGCGCGGTGGGACGCGTTAACGGCGAGGTCGGTGCCCCAGTTCTCGTTGACGATGGTCCAGATGGCGATCGATGGATGGTTCCAGTCGCGTTCGACCATGCCGAGCATCGTCTCGCGCGCGCGGCGCTTGGCAGCCTCCGTGAGCTCCTGCCAGTTGGGAAGCTCGGTCCAGATGAGGATGCCGGCGCGGTCGGCGGCGTCGTAGTACCGCGGATCGGTGATCTTGATGTGGATCCGCAGGCAGTTCAGGCCCATGTGCTTCGCCTGGGCGAATTGCGCGTCCAGCTCCGCGTCGCTGAACGGCGTGTACAGCCCGTGGGCGTAGTAGTCCTGATCGAGCGCGCCCCGCAGGTAGACGGGCCGGCCGTTCAGGAGAATCTGTCCGTCGGGTGACGCGCCCACCGAGCGCATGCCGAACCGGTGGAGACGGCTGTCGACCGCCGATCCACCCTCCTGCCGCAACGTCGTCTCGAGCCCGTAGAGCCGCGGATTCTCGGTGTCCCAGAGCTCGGGATCGGGGACCGGCAGCGTCTGCATGAGCACCTGCTCGCCCGGCTGTATCCGCTGCCCGATCGACGGCTGCGGGCGGCCCGTCGGCGTCGTCACTGCCAGTTCGAGATCGAAGGGGCGAGCCGCCGGACGGCTGAGCTCGATCCGGACCTGGGCGCATTGGCCCTGCACGTCGGGTGTGATCCGCAAGGCGCGGATGAAGTCGGCCGACCGGCGCTCGAGGAAGACGCTCTGCCAGATGCCGCCGACCGGTCCGTACCAGCTCTGCTTCCCGTGGGGCACTTCCGCAAAGGGGAAACCGAGATCGGAATCGGCATCCGAACCCGGATCGATGACCCGCACCACGACCTCGTTCTCTTCGTTGAACCGGAGCGCCGAGTCGACTGGCAGCTCGAAGGGCAGGTACCCGCCTTCGTGCTCCCCGACCAGCATCCCGTTCACCCAGACGGTCGCGAAGTAATCGACGGCGCCGAAGCAGAGCAGGTGCACGACATCGTCAGCCGCGCCGCCCTCCGGCTCCTCCCAGCGGAAGCTTCGCCGGTACCAGGCAACCCCCGTGTAGTCACGCAGGTCGGCAAACTGCGCCTGCCACGGCCCCGGGACATGAATCGGGCGCAACGGGGCCGTAGCCAGTGTCGCCAGATCGAGGGCCCGATCGTCGTCGGGCACGAATTCCCACGTCCCGTCCAGCGGGATGCGGATCCTCATGCGGCGCGCTCCACGGTGACTCCGCCGGCTGCGCGCGTCTGCCAGGCCGCGGGCGTCCGCCCGTACAGGCGTGCGAACGCCGCTCCTGCCGCGTCCGCGATCTCCCGTCCCCGCCCCTCTGGTGCAAGCATCACGACCGATCCTCCCCATCCAGCGCCGGTCAGCCGAGCGCCGTAGGCACCCTGGCCGACAACGAGGTCGACGAGCCGGTCTGCCTCGTCAACCGTGCTTTCGAAATCCACGCGCAGCGACTCGTGACCCGCGACCAGGAGGCGTCCAAGCGCCGGGATGTCGCCCCCTTCGAGTGCCACCGCGGCCTGCCGCGTCCGCTCGACCTCGGTGACAACGTGGCGCAACCGGCGACCGAGCGGCGGGGGCAGTGTGCCCACCGCCTCCGCCAGCAGAGAGGGATCCAACGAGGCAAGCGTCGGGAGCGAGGGCCATCGCTGGCGACACAGCCGCAGCGCCTCTTCGCATTCAGCCCGCCGGGCGTTGAACCCACCGTCAGCCAGGACGTGGGCGACACCGGTCGGAATGATCCACGCCTCATACGGGAACGGCACCGTCGTGCGCGCCTCGGTCGCCGTGTCGAAGAAGAGTGCGGTCCCCGCGATGGCGTGGGCCACGATCGTCTGGTCCATGCGGCCGCACCGCACGCCTACAAAATCGTACTCGGCGCGGAACGCCGTGTCGACGAGCGCCTCGTGACTCAGCTCTTCTCCCGCGAGCCGACCGCACGCCGCGGCAGACGCCACCGTGAGTGCTGCCGACGACGAGAGGCCAGCGCCAGCCTCGATGTCGGAGAGCACCGCGAGGCGCGCCCCTGCCGGGGCGTTGCCCTCACGCCGGAGCTCCCGCACCACGCCCATCACGTAGTCGCTCCAATGGCCTCGCGCTCCTTCTTCCCCGCCCCGCTGAATCGGCGCCTGGTCCGTACCCGAGCTCACCAGTGTGAAATCCCTGGACGGGGTGGCTGCGACCCAAGTGCGCCGGTCAATGGCGAATGGCAGCACCGGGCCTCCGTTGTAGTCGAGGTGCTCCCCGATCAGGTTCACCCGTCCGGGGGCCGACGCGACCACCGCCGGGGAGCATCCATACGTATGGTGAAAGAGAGCGGTGACTGGCTCGGCGGAGGAGAGAATCACGAGTAGAAAAGCCTGACTATGAATACCATTGAATAGATACCCCGTGCCTTGCCGGCAGTAGGTGACATAGCTCACACGCAGAGCGGCCACGCAATCTAGATTGGGTCCATGAGACTCGATACCGCCATCGTTCCTTGTGGAGGCCTCGGCACGCGGATGCAGCCCGTGACCCGCTGGCTGCCGAAGGAACTGTTACCCGTCGGCTTGATGCCACTCATCCACTGGACGCTGGCAGAGGCGGCGGATGCAGGGCTGAAGCGCGTGATCGTCGTGACGAATCCCGCGAGGCCCATCCTCGTGGACGTCGCCCGCGACTTCGTCGGACCATCGGCGCTGGAGATCGTAACGGTCGAGCAGGAGCGGCCGGCGGGGCTCGGGGACGCCCTGCTGCAGGCCCGCGCCATCGTCGGCGACGATCCCTTTGCGGTCGTGTTGCCGGACAACCTGTTCCGCGGACCCAACCAGACGGCAGAGGTGCTCGAGGGCTGGCGCCGATTCTCGACCGCCACGGTCCTCATCGCCGAAATCGCGCCGGAGGACGCTTACGCGAAGGGTGCCACGGGGCGGGCGCGCGTGCGAGAGGAGACGGACGGGTCGCTTCGAGTGGTGGACATCGCGGATAAAGGCCGGGGCCGTTTCGATACCGCGTCGCTGGATCGAGCGGTGACGCCGATCGGGCGGTTCGTCTTTCCGGCCGAGATCTGGGATGAATTCGATGACCTGGCCCGATCGCTGGCGCCGGGCGCGGAGCTCGATGACGTGCCGGTCATGCAGCGCCTGGCGAGACGGAATGCTCTGGTGGGCGTCGCCTGCTCCGCGCAGTTCTTCGATGTGGGAGTGCCGGAAGGCTACCATCAGGCGGTGACGGCCTTCCCGCCTTCAGTGAGCGGGCGACGGCTCGACGAATTCAGTCGAGTCGAGTCACCTTGAGTCGAAGCCGCGCCAGCGCTCCCAGGAGATCTTCAGAGCGAGCCCGCTGGGCCACCGACAGCGCCTGGTGCCGGCCGGCGATGGTGCGGGACTCCGCGGCGGCGGCTGCCTGCTGGCGCGCGCGCTGCCGCATCTCCTGCGCGGAGCGAACCAGTCTGACGACCTGGTCCACGAGCTCGCTTTCGGCAAACGGCTCGTGCAGAACAGGGACGACCAGCCCGGGACGCAACTGGACTGCGCCGACATGGCCAGTACGGACAGGTGGAAAGCGGAAGGGATTCTTAACCCGCCGCCCTCTCCAGGCGCGGGATAAATCGGTCTACGGCTCGACTCGATAGGGAGACGGGCCTCACCATCAGCCGGCTCCATGTCCCCCGTCATCCGATGCGGTACCGGCGAGCGGCAGGCTGATCCCGCTGCCGACCGGATCGGTGGGCACCAGATGAAAGCGATCGCCATCAAACCAGAAGAGCGCCAGCTGGCCGTAGTGTCTGGCAAAGGCGCGCACCTGTTCGAGCGTTGTGCCAAGCGCCAGTCCCACCTCCCTGTGGGTCCGATCGGGCGACACTCCGTCGGCCTGGAGGTGCGGGATGCCAGAGTGCAATACCTCATCGCCAAGCCGATGTTCCAAGGCCCGGTTTTCCGGCTCGCTGAGATCGTGGCCTCCCGGATTGTGTGCCGTGAGCACGCCCCAGGTCTGGCCCAGTCCGAGGGCCCGCAGCCGCTGGACTCTCTCTGGTGAGAGGGTCTGGCGAAGGTCCACGACTACCGCGACCCGCGCGTGGATCTCGAGAATGCTCGCGGCGTAGTCCCGCCAGTCGGGATCGGGGTTGCCGGACCATGTCACTGAGGAGTTGGATGTGCGGACTGAGGGTTGCGTCCGCGTTTTACGGAGCGCGCATCGGCTTCCTTCATCTCAGCCCCCCGCCATCGCGCCCACGACGAGATAGGTCTCGCGTCCGCTCGCAATCGCATCCGGCAATGGGGCGTCGGGGGGCTCATGGGTGAGGTCCTCTTCACACCCGAAGAACCGCACGAACGGCCGGCGCTCGCCCGTGGTCTGATCGCGGATGGTGCCCCGCAGCATCGGATACTCCTGCTCCAGCGCGTCGAGCACGGCACCCCGGGTGACGGACCCGCCGACACTCACCGTGACCTCCGGTCCCACCCGGGCCAGCGTGCGCAGATGGGCCGGAAGCGCGACCCGGATCATGCCAGCGTCTGGACTTCGACCGACAGCACGCTCGGCAGGTCGCGCACGATCGGGGCCCAGCTGTCACCCGCGTCGGCCGAGGCGTACACCTGGCCGCCGGTGGTGCCGAAGTAGATGCCGCACTGGTCGAGCGAGTCCACCGCCATCGCGTCCCGCAGCACGTTGACGTAGCAGTCGCGCTC
>JACDDX010000288.1 GCA_013816685.1 Gemmatimonadales bacterium | reverse complement strand
CGGCGTTGCGTCGGACCTGGAACGATCCGCAGGGCCGGGCCGGCACGGTCATCCTGGCGGCGATCGCGGCTTTCGTCCTCCTCGGTCCGGCGATCGTGGCGGATCCGCTGGCGCAGCCCGATGTGCTCGGCGGAACGCTGCTTCCGCCTGGCATCGAACACCCCTTCGGCACCGATCAGCTGAGTCGCGACATCCTAGCGAGAGTGGTGGTGGGTGGGCGCGTCTCGCTGACGGTCGCGGTGCTGGCCGTCGCCGTCTCGATGACACTTGGCGCCGGCGTCGGGCTCGTCGCGGGCTACCTGGGGGGCGCGGCCGACTCGATGCTCATGCGACTCGTGGATGGCGCGCTCGCCGTCCCGAGGCTCTTCATGCTGCTGCTGGTGCTGACGGCGATGGAGCGCATCCCGGTGGGCGTGCTGGTGCTCCTCATCGGCGGGACCGGCTGGTTCGCCACCAGTCGGCTGGTTCGCGGCGAGACCCTCCGCCTGCGGGACGAGGCGTTCGTCCGCGCGGCCGAGTCGCTCGGCGCACCGAGGCGCCGCGTTATCTTGCGGCACCTGCTGCCGAACGTGCTGGGGCCGCTACTGGTCGCGGCCACGCTGGGTGTCGGCGACGTGATCCTGCTCGAGGCCGGCCTCTCGTTTCTCGGGCTCGGCATTCAGCCGCCGGCTCCCTCCTGGGGCGGCATGATCCTGGACTCGAGATCGGTGCTGACTACGGCACCCTGGCCGGGGCTCTTTCCCGGGCTGGCCGTCATGCTCACCGTCCTCGCGGCGAACCTGGTGGGCGACGCACTGCGCGGCGCCCTCGACCTCGGAGGCGCATGAGTCGGGTGCTCGAGGTGGCGGACCTGCGCGTGTCGTTCCCTATCGCCGTCGGCGGCCGGGTGCAGCCGGTCGACGGCGTGAGCTTTTCACTCCAACGCGGAGAGACACTCGCGCTGGTCGGCGAATCGGGGTGCGGAAAGAGTCTCACCAGTCTCGCGTTGCTCCGGCTGGTGCCGCCTCCGGGCCGCATCGAGTCGGGCAGCACGATCCGGCTCGGCGACATCGATCTGCTCAGCCTTCAGGGCGAAGCGCTCCGGCGGGTTCGCGGTCGGCGCATCGGGATGATCTTCCAGGACCCGATGACGAGTCTCAATCCGGTCTTCCGGGTGGGCGACCAGATCGCCGAAGGGGTGCGGGCCCATTTTCCCGTGTCCCGTCGCGAGGCGCGGGACCGCGCGCTGCATCTGCTCGCCGAAGTCGGCATTCCCGATCCCGCCGCGCGGCTCGATTCCTATCCCCACCAGCTCAGCGGGGGCATGCGGCAACGCGTCATGATCGCGATCGCGCTCGCGGCCGAGCCCGAGATCCTGATCGCGGACGAGCCGACGACCGCGCTCGACGTCACCGTGCAGGCGCAGATCCTCGAGGTGCTCGATCGTCTGCAGGCCAGTCACGGGATGGCCGTCCTCCTCATCACCCACGATCTCGGCATCGTCGCGGGGCGCGCCGATCGCGTCGCGGTGATGTACGCCGGTCAGATCGTGGAAGAGGCGCCCACGCCGGAGCTCTTCGCGCATCCATCGCACCCGTATACCCAGGGGCTGTTCGCCTCCGTGCCGCGACTGACCGGCCCGGTCGGACGGCTGACGCCCATCAAGGGCAGCGTGCCGCCACCGGGCGCGTGGCCCGGTGGGTGCCGCTTCCGCCCGCGCTGCCCGATCGTTCATCCGCGCAGTGAGGAGATGCCGCCGCTGCTGGATGCCGGTGCCGACCACCGGATGCGCTGCTGGCTGGCGGCCGACCAGAGCGCGACGGTCCGATGACCACGCTCCTTGAAGTGACCGACCTGGTCAAGCATTACAGTGCTGGTGGACTATTCCGTCAGGGGGCGCCGGTCCGCGCGGTCGATGGCGTGTCGCTGACGGTCGATCGGGGCGAGACCCTGGGACTGGTCGGGGAGTCCGGCTGCGGCAAGTCATCGGTCGGACGTACCATCATCCGGCTTCAGGAACCGACCTCGGGATCGGCCCGATTCGAGGGCACGGAGATTTTCGGGCTCGACCGGAAAGCGCTGCGGACGTTGCGCCGCCGGATGCAGATCATCTTTCAGGACCCGTACAGCTCGCTCAACCCACGAATGACGGTCGGGGCCGCGGTGGCGGAGGGCATCGAGATCCACCGATTGGCGACGGGGCGTCCGGCAATCGCTGCAAAGGTCGGAGCGCTGCTCGAGGAGGTCGGGCTGGACCCCGGCTATGCCGGCCGATACCCGCACGAGTTCTCGGGTGGTCAGCGTCAGCGAATCGGCATCGCCCGCGCCCTGGCCGTGGAGCCGTCCTTCATCGTGTGCGACGAGCCGGTGTCGGCGCTCGACGTCTCGGTGCAGGCGCAGGTCATCAATCTGCTGTCCGATCTGCAGCGCCAGCGCGGGCTGTCCTACCTGTTCATCGCGCACGACCTCGCGGTCGTCCGGCAGATCGCGCAGCGCATCGCGGTGATGTATCTGGGCCGGATCGTGGAAGAGGGTCCCAGCGAGGCGCTGCTGGCGGGCCCGCGCCATCCATATACGGTGGCACTGCTCTCCGCGGTGCCGGAGCCGGACCCCGAGCGCAGCCGCCAGCGCATCGTGCTCGCAGGGGATATCCCGAGTCCCTCCAACCCGCCGCCGGGCTGTTCGTTTCACACCCGCTGCTTTCATCCAGCGAAGGATGCCCGGTGCCGTGCCGAGCGCCCGGTGCTTCGACCGATCGTGGGAACGCTCGCCGCCTGCCACTATGCCGAGAGCACGCCGTCGATCTTGGATGCTACTTTACAG
>JACDDX010000287.1 GCA_013816685.1 Gemmatimonadales bacterium | reverse complement strand
AGGCCAGGGCGCCGGCTGCCTCGAAGACCTGCGCGGCTCGGCTGAGGCGATCGGCGGCCGCCCGCTTCGCCTTGCGACCTCGGTGCAGCCGGCCAGCCAGCAACAGCGCGCGCCCGAGCTCGACCGGCATCCCGAGTGCCTCGTGGAGGTCGACCGCCTCGTCGGCCAGACCCACCGCGGTGTCGGATACACCGCCCGCCGCTGCGAGGAGCGCGTGGGACCGGGCGGCCACCGCCCGTCGCCACGGCCGGGAATCGCCGGCTTGCGGCGGATCGAACACCGCAAGGCGAGCGCGCGCGTCGTCGAGCCGGCCGCAGAGCACGAGGCTCTCGATGTGGTCGCCCTCGTAGCGCAGCGCCGCTGGATCAGCAATTCCACCATCGGCAAGCGCCGCGGCCACGATCTCGAGGTGGGCCAGGGCCTCGGCAGGTCGCCCGGCCGAGATCTCCGCCCGACCCAGGATCGCGCGCAACCGCCGAGCGTCGATGTTGTCGGGCTTACCACCGAGGTCGCGCAGGACTTCGTGCCCGATCGCCCGAGCATCGTCGATCTCACCCGCGTGAGCGGCCACGAGCGTCGCGGCGAGCCTCGCGGTCAGGCGGCCGTAGGGCGTCGCCGTCCCCGGCTGACCCGCGGCGTCCATCGCCTCGGCGGCGTGGCGGCGAGCGGCGGGCAGGTCACCGGCGATGCAGGCGAGGTCGGCGAGATCGGCCATCACGATCGGGACCGATCGCTCTAGCCCGGCATCCCGGTCATGCTGCTCCAGCGCCGACAGCTGACGTCGGGCACCGTCGATGTCATCCATGGCAGCCGCCCATATCCAGAGGCGCTCACGCGCAATCCCGCGAGCGTGGAAGCCGAGGGACCGGATCATCGAATCGGACGCCGGCAGGATCGCGGCGGCCTCTTCGACCGCCGCGGTGTCAGCCCCCTCGCCCGCGGCGAGGCGTAGCTCGGCCCCGAGCAGAAGCGCGCAGGCCAGAAGGTCCGGGTCCTGCTCCTCCGGCGGGAGATCGCGCAGGATCTCGAGTGCGCGCTGCGCGTGTTCGCGGCCCAGCGGGATGTCGGCGTCGGCGAAGTAGCAGAGGCGGAGATGTGCCGTGGCCTCGAGACCTGGCCGGCCGCGCGCATCCTCGAGCGCGAGGCGGCACATGGCGATCGCGTCGTGGACGCGACCGTCCCACGAAAGCTGCACCGCTCGGATGAGGCGCGCGACCGCACGGTCGGGACCGGGCTGCAGCTCGGCGAGGACGTCCTCGAGCACCACACCGCTCCGCGCGCCCTCGCCGATGTCCCACAGCGCCTGCGCGAGGAGGATCGACCGCCGGTGGCGCGCGTCGGTCACGCCGTCCGGGGTGAGCCGGCGCGCCTGCGACAGGAGCTCGATGGTGGCGTCCGGCGCGCCCCGGGCGATGGCGCGCTCCGCGGCTGCCTCGAGCTGAGCGGCAACGTTCTCGTCCGGCAGGACGGAGACGAGCGCCAGGTGGCGGGCGCGTTCCTCAGGGTCCTCGACGACCTCGCTCAGCCGGCGGTGGAGCGCCTGGCGCGTGGGCCGGTCCATCGACTCGTAGACGGCGGCGCCGAGCAGCGGATGGCGGAACCGGACGCCATCCTCGAGTTCGAGCAGCCCGGCCGCCTCGCCGGCGGCCAGCAGCCGGTCGACCGAGCCGGCCTCGACACCGAACCCTTGCCCGGCCAGCGCCCGGTCCAGCGCGGCAAGATCGGGACGGCCCAGCGCCGACAGCAGCTCGACCACGCCGCGCACAGCGTCCGGCAGCCCGGCGAGACGCTCGAACGCCAGCTGTCGGACGTCTGCGGGGACCGGCAAGACCGTTTCGACCGTGATCGCCGGTCCGGACCGGGTGATCGCCGACACGATCTCGAGGGCCAACAAGGGATTGCCCTGGCAGGCGCGCTCGAGACGGGTGAGCGTCGGTCGGGAAAGCGCCTGGCCGGTGCGATCGAGGACGAGCTGACGGAGCGCGGCGAGGCTCAGCGGCCCGACGCGCAGCACCTGAAGCCGCTCCTCGGGCAGCCAGCGGCGCATGCCCAGCGGTACGTCGTCGCCGCCGGGCATGCTGCGCACGGTGGCCAACACGCCGACGGGTTGTTCAGTCAGCCGTCGCAGGGCGAACTCCAAGGCTCGCCGCGAGGAGGCGTCCGTCCACTGCGCGTCGTCGATCGCGAGGACGAGCGGCCCGGCCGCGGATCGGCGCTCGAGCAGCGCCCGGACCGCAGTTCCCAGCGGTCGCAGGTCGACGGGCTCGACGTCCGCGCCGAGCAACGCCGCGAGAGCGCGTTTTTGTGGCGGCGGCAGCCAAGCCGCCGCCGGTGGAGCCTCCAGGGCGACGAGGTCGGCCAGCGATGCGAGCCCCGCCTGCGTCTCGCCCTCGGCCGCGCGAGCCATCCAGATCCCGATCCCACGCTCGCGGGCGCGCTCAACCATCGTGCTCCAGATCGCTGTCTTGCCGATCCCGGCGTCGCCGGCGATCACGAGACCGCACGGCCCGCCGCCGAGCGTGTCGAGCCAGCGCTCGCCGGCCTCGAGCTCGGCAGCACGGCCGATCAGCCGCCTGGTCACGGCCGGGCGCCGGGGATCAGCGCGACCGAGACCGAAAGCGGCGGTTCGAGGAAGGCCGCCACCCGCTCGACGTCGTTCGTCAGCTCCTTTCGGGGGCCGTCGCGCCAGGAGCCTAAGTACACCGATTCGCAAGTGCCGCAACGTATGAGACTCACGCGGCCAGAGCGACGGGTGAGAGCGCGGCGAGGACGCGGTGCAGGTCGAGCCGGGTGAAGCGCCACTCGAACGGGGC
>JACDDX010000286.1 GCA_013816685.1 Gemmatimonadales bacterium | reverse complement strand
GGGGAAAATGAAACCGGTACGGGCGGCCAGCGGAATTGGCCACCCGTACCGATCGCCTGCGGAGGACTACCTGCTGGTCGAGTCCTTTCCCATCGAATCCTTGCCCATCTTGGCCGATTCCGCCGGGCCCGAATCCATCGAGGGCTGTCCCGTCGAACTCTGGTGCATCGAATCCGTGCCCATCTTCGCCGATCCCATGCCGACGGAGTCCGTCGACCCCTGTCCCATCGACATCCCCGTCCCGGTCGTGTCGGCGCCGATCTGTCCCGCGATCCGCTTCACCTTCATCTGGTGCCGCTTGAGCGTCGGGAGGGTCTGCGACGCGAACTGCCGCACCGCCGTGGACTTGGCCGAGTGGCTCTCGTCGGTGAACTTCTGCACGTCCTCGTTGTGGGCCTTGACCATCATGCCGATGTAGGCGGTGTCGAAGTCCTTGCCCGACATTGACGACAGCTTGTCGACGTCCTGCTGCTTCTCGGCCGGCAGCGTGTCCGGTGGCGTCATCCCGCCCTGCCTCGCAACCGCCTTGAGCTTCATGTTGGCCTTGCCGTGGTCCCGCACCATCTGCGAGCCGAACTGCTTGACCTGGGGATTCGACGCCTTCTCTGCCGCCAGCTTGCCGAGCTGGACCTCCATCTTGCCGCCCATCGCCGCTTCCTGAAGGAACATGCTGTCCGCCTTGACGTCGGCCTTGCCCTGCGCCTGGAGACTGGACGCCGACATCGCCATCATGCCCAGGGCGAGACCCGCGAGGGCCACCGGGCCAACCTGTCTTCCTGCCATCGTTACCATCCTTGTCGAGTGACTGCACGTGGTTCGTGTTTTCGTTAGCCTGCGGGGGGTCGATCATACCGTACAGACCCGGCTCGGGATGTGAGCGCAGGCACATGGATGATTCCAGCCCGTCTCCGCCGCCGCATCAGCCGATCCGTACAAGATTGAATCTATCCCGCTACTTTGCGGTACGCCTTTCTGCTGATTCCTGTCGCGGCCGGCGTCCGCGGCCCCACCCCGAGGTCCCGTGCCCAAGCGCAACTACGGATTCGAGAAGCGACAGAAGGAACTGAAGAAACAGGAGAAGCGCGAAGAGAAGCGGCAGAAGAAGCTGGAGCGTCCCGAGGGGGCAGATGGCGCGCCCACCGATGGCGTGGCCGGCGACACCGACGAGTCGGGCGTCCCCGCGCCCCCGCAGGCGAGCTGAGCGGGGCCGCCAGCGCTCGCATCTCGGCCGTTTCGCGGGTAAGATTCAACTAACCTCTCCCCGCTCCGGCACGGAGGCGTTCCCCGCCACACGGCAGGTCCCCATGCCTATTTCGCCCCTCGGCACCGGCGCCGCTGACTCCAGCCCCACCTCGCAGGCCCTCATCGATCGCGTTTTGGCCCGCGTCAGCGATGCTGGACTCGCCGTCGACCGCCGAGCCGCCGCCAGCCGCCCCCGCGCGACCCGGCGTCGCTCCGTCGCGCCGAGTCCGCTGATGACGCCCGACGGCCGTACACCGGAGCAAGTCCGGAACGCCCGCTCGCTCCGCCAGGTCTTCCACGATCTGGGCGAGTCATATCGCGAGCACCGTCGCCGCACCGGGGCCCCCGTCTCGCCCGAGGTCCGCGATGCCGCTTGTCGCTTCCGGCGCGAGCTCGATGTCGCCTCGCTCGTCGCCGTCGCGGCCTCGCTCGAACAGGTGAACGGGCTGCAGCTCTAGCCGTCCGCGGCACCGATTTCGAGGACCTGACCAGCAGTTGAACGCGCGACCAGGGTTCGGTCGCGCGTTTCGCTTGATATCGGCTTGACGCCGTCTCTACCACCACCGGCGGCGCTGCGCCCGATCCCGACGGCTACGGGATTCTGCTCGACGGGAACGCCGCGGGCGCGATCGGCGCCGTCGGTGCTCTCCAGGTCGACGCGCTGATGCCCGGCACTCACCAGCTAGGCGTCACCGGCATCGCCGGCAACTGCCGGCTCGATGGCGACAACCCGCGTGCCGCCAGCGTCACCGCTGGCGACACAACGGCTGTTGCCTTTACCGTGAGCTGCGCCCAGCCGCCCGCCGCCGCCGGCACCCTACAGGTCACGATCGCCACCGCGGGCGCCGAGCCCGACGCCGACGGCTACTCGATCGCCGTTGACGGTGGACCCGCCCAGCCAACCGGGATCAACGCCTCGATCACCGTGGGCTCTCTTGCGGTAGGGACCCACACCGTGCGGCTATCCGGCGTCGCGGGCAACTGCAACGCGCAGGGCGGCACCTCCCGCTCGGTCGAGATCGCCACCAATGCGACCGCCCGAGTCGCCTTCGCCGTCAGTTGTGAGGCGACCACGGCCACCATCCGCCTCCTGGCCACGACGACCGGCGACTCGCTTGACGCCGATGGCTATCAGGTGTCCCTCGACAGCGGTGCCACCCGGCCGCTCGGCATCAACGATACGATCACGATCGAGTCGGTGGCACCCGGCAGCCACACCGTGGCGCTGAGCGGCATCGCCCAGAACTGCCAACTCGACGGCGACGCCAGCCAGACGTTCTTCATCGGCGCGGGCGTGCGCCTCGACGTCAAGTACGCCCTAACCTGCTCGGCGCCGCCGGTCGCGCCCCCGCCCGCGAGCCGGATCGCCTTCAGCTCGCTGCGAAACGGCGTGCGGGACCTCTATGTCATCGATCCCGACGGTACCGGCCTCACAAACCTGACGCGCGGCACCCTGGAGGGTCCAGGAAGCGTCCGATGGTCCCCCGACCGGTCCCGCCTGCTTTTCCTGGCGGGCGCCCGGACCGACATCTACAGCATCAACGCCGACGGGACCGGGTTGACCAACGTCACCAATACACCAAGG
>JACDDX010000285.1 GCA_013816685.1 Gemmatimonadales bacterium | reverse complement strand
CGTTCATGCCGTCGTAGCCCCGGCCCGGGCCGCGCATGATCCCCCATGCTGCGGCGATGCCGGTGGCGGTCAGCAGCGGACGATACGCGATGAAGCCCCAGTGCGAGAGATAGCCGCTGGGCCAGGCGTAAAACACGAAATAGGCGAGGTCGATCAGGCGATAGAACGCCACCACGCCCAGGGCGCCCGAGATGCCGATGGCGACCGCGAAGCCCAGCAGGGTCGTGTTCTCGCTGAGGCCCAGGCCGTTGAACCAGTCGGCGAAGGCACCCCACGCCCCGCGGGTCTGGCGGACGGCGTGCGCGGCGGGTGTCGGGTAGCGGCGGTGGCCAGCGCACGGAGGGAAGATAAGACCGATATTCCAGATGCAGTCGATCCCGAGAAACCACGGAGCAGCCCATGTCGAGCACTCAGGCCGAATGGAACCAGTCGAACTGGCCCCCCTTGCCCTACGTCGAGTGGAAGGACACGCTCGAGACGCTGCACCTGTGGACCCAGATCGTCGGGAAGATCCGGCTCTCGCAGAGCGTGTGGACCAATCATTCCTGGCACGTGACGCTCTACGTCACGTCGCGCGGCCTCACGACCTCTCCCATCCCGCACGGCAGCCGCAGCTTCGAGATCGGCTTCGACTTCCTCGCCCACCAGCTCCGCGTCCACACCGGCGACGGCCGGACCGAGACCATGCGCCTCGAGCGGCGCAGCGTCGCCGACTTCTACACCGAGCTGCTGGGACGCCTGCGGGGGCTCGGCATCGACGTGCGCATCCGGACCCTGCCGAACGAGATCCCCGGGGCGACCCGCTTCGAGCTCGATCATGAGCACCGGATCTATATCCCCGAGCAGGCGACGCGGTTCTTCGGCGCACTGGCCCAGGCCGATCGCGTCTTCAAGGAGTTCCGGGCGGGCTTCATCGGCAAGAGCAGCCCGGTCCATTTCTTCTGGGGCAGCTTCGACCTTGCGGTCACGCGGTTCTCCGGGCGGACCGCGCCGCCGCACCCTGGCGGGGTGCCGAATCTTCCGGACTGGGTCGCGCGCGAGGCGTATTCCCACGAGGTGAGCAGCTGCGGATTCTGGCTGGGCGGGGCGATGCTGCCCGAGCCGGTCTTTTACGCCTACGCCTATCCGGAGCCCGACGGCTTCCGCTCGGCGAGCCTGCGTCCATCGGCGGCGTCCTTCAACTCGACGCTGGGCGAGTTCGTGCTGCCCTACGACGCGGTGCGGCAGGCGCCCGATCCGGATGCGATGCTCCTCGACTTCCTGCAGACGAGTTACGAGGCAGCCGCCGACCGCGCCGGCTGGGACCGGGACGCGCTGGAGCGCACCCCGAACCCGGCCGAACGCCGGTGAGGGACGGAGCGGCCTAGTCCAGGAAGGGCGCGATCTCCACGGCAAAGGCGCTGCGGGCGCGGTTGAGCCGGCTCTTCACCGTGCCTAGGTTGCAGCCGATCGCCTGAGCGATCTCCTCGTAGCTGCGACCCTCGAGCTCCCGCAGCACGAACACCTCCCGATGGTGCGGCGTCAGCCGCTCCACCGCCGACTCGACCAGCTCGCGCAGGTGCCGATGGGCGAACATGTCGTCGGGACGACTGCCCACGTCCTCGAACTGGAGCGGCCGGTTGTCGCTCTCACCGGCGGGACGAAGCGACTCGTAGAACACGAGCGGACTCCGGCTCCGGTTCCTGAGCTCGTTCTTGGCGAGGTTGCTCGCGATCGTGTAGATCCAGGTGGAGAACTTTTTGGTGGGATCGAACCGGTGCAGGTGCCGGTACACCCGCATGAACGCTTCCTGCACCAGATCTTCGGAGCGCTCCCGGTCGCCGATCATGCGGCTGACAAACGCCACCAGCCGCGTGCGATAGCGGCCGACCAGCTCCGGAAAGGCCCTGTTGTCACCGGCCAGATGCGCGGCGACCAGTTCGGCATTGTCCCGCTGGGCCCGCTGGCCCGGAGCGTCGAGTACGAAGCCCGTCACGGTAACTCCCTGCCCGCACCAGCGGGCGAACCTCTGACACAGGGTGCGCCATCCGCACCGAGAGTCCCCGTAACGTATAGCAAACACCTGAATTGTTCAATGATTTATCATAAAACATTGAACAAAGAGCAATGCCGACAGAGTTTTCCCGTCCTCGATCTCGCCCCGCCTGACCAGATCCATCACCTCGCTCCAGCACCGGGTGTGGAGCTCCAGGAACTCGTCCGCCTCGCGCCGGTGCTGTCCCTTCTCGAGCCCGTGGGCCATGAACAGGTGGATTACCTCATCGGTGAAGCCGGGGGTCGTATAGATCGACGTCAGCGGCTCAAGCACCTCGGCGGCCATCCCGGTCTCCTCCTCCAGCTCGCGGCGCGCGCACACTTCGGGCGACTCGCCGGCGTCGATGCGGCCGGCCGGTATCTCCCAGATGAACCGATCGGCGGCGTGGCGGAACTGGCGGATCAGCAGAATTTCCGGGTTGGGCGAGCGCGGATCGCCGAGGAAGGGGACGACCGCCGAGGCGCCGGGGTGGCGCAGCATCTCGAGCCTGCCGATGGAATTGTCGGGAAAGCGCACGGTGTCCACGTCGAGATTGACGACGCGGCCGGTATACGCACGTTCGGCGGAGACGAGGGTCATGGGGTCACCTGTGCGGAGGATCGAGAGGGTGTCAACGGAGGGTGCGGACCCAGGCTACGGGAATCTTGATGGCTTCGTAGAGCAGATAACGTAGCTCGGTTACCGGGTTGTCGGAAATCGGGCTGCTCTCGGTGGGGGAGGTCCAGGCGGCGATGTGCGTTCGGCGGGCTTCCAGCCTCAGGCGAAACATGTGGAAGGGGTCGCTCACGAGGATGA
>JACDDX010000284.1 GCA_013816685.1 Gemmatimonadales bacterium | reverse complement strand
GGGCGAGACAGGCTGCGACGTGGGCTCACCGGCGGTTACCTCGCCGGCGATCGGCGCTCCACTGATCGAGGCGCGGATCTGCTCCAGCCGGGACCGGCCGGCCATGTCCAGCGTGGACTGCTGCACCTCCAGCATCCGGCCCTGCACCGAGTTCTGAGCCAGCTCGGCGGCCCCGAGTGCATTGGCGTAACGGCGCTCGATTTTGTCGCGAACCTCGTCGAGGGAGGGGGTATTACCCGGCGCGGCCAGCTCGCTCATCGACCGCAGCGAAGAAGAGACCTGCTCCTGCATCTTCGCCTGCTCCAGCTGGGACAGCAGCTTGGACCGCTCCGCGATCTTCTGCTGCAGGACCATCGCGTTGCGCTCGACTGCTTGCTTGGCCTGGCCCGCAGCCTGCAAGGCCTGGTCGTGCAGCGACTTGAGGTCTTCCACGGACTGCTCCGCGGTCACCAGCTGGGTGGCGAAGGACTCCGCCGCCTGCTCATACTGCTGCGCCTTGGCCTGATCACCCTTACCTCGCGCCTCGTCGGCGAGCACCAGGGCCTGCCGGGCCGAAGACTGGTACTTCTCAATCTCGCCGAGCTGCCGGTTGAGCTTGACCTCCAACTGGCGCTGATTGCCGATGACGGCGGCCGCCTGCTGCGACAGCGCCTGATGTTGGCGCTGCGCATCCTCGATAGCCTGCTGGATCTGTATCTTGGGATCGGCGTGCTCGTCGATCTTGGACGAGAACGAGGCCATGAGGTACTTCCAGGCCTTCACAAACGGGTTGGCCATCTCTTCCGCTGCCTCTCCTCTTGACCAGTCCGCAGCCAATGGGCAGAGCTGCGCGCTAGCTCCATGGTGTCAGGTGGGAGGCAGCTCTTCCACCGACCCCGGGGAGAACCGGGGTTCCCCCTGAGGCGGCCCGAAGCTCACCGAGTCAGGCCGCAACCAGCTCAGCCGCAAGGGTGTCGGGTACGTCAGGTATGTAAACCGGACCGAGATCGTCAGCCACCCGCCGCAGCAGCTCGTCCAACGGCAGGTCAAGCGCGACACAGATCGATCCGAGGAGCTCGCTGGATGGCTCCTTGCGACCGCGCTCGACCTCGGAGAGATACCCCAAACTCACCCGGGCCACCCGTGACACCTCACGCAGCGTGCGGCATTGCGAGGTCCGCGTCCGGCGCAACCGCTCGCCGATGGCCTCCCGCAACAGCGTCATCGCGTTTCCTCCCGGGTGTCGGCCGGCCTTGTCCAACCGGCTTGCTTGCCCTCTACCGTACTCATCGGCCGGCTGGCGGGGCGTCCGCCGTGGGCGAACGTGCCATCTTCACGGCAGGTTCATGGCAGGATCACCGCTCGGCGACCGGAGGCGCGCAGCCGTAGCGCCCGCACCACGTAGTCCACGCCGGTGATAACGGTGAGCAGCACTGCGATTCCCATCGCCGCCCAGCGCACCGGATGGACCGCATGTGGGAGCGGCAGCACGTAGAGCTCGATCGCGACGGCCTGCGCGAACGCCTTCACCTTGCCGCCGCGGCTAGCCGGGATCACGCCATACCGCAAGACCCAGAAGCGCAGCGCCGTGACACCGAGCTCGCGCGCGGCGATCAGCACGGTGATCCACCAGGGCAGCTCGCCCAATATGCTCAGAGCAACCAGCGCTGCCCCGATGAGTGCCTTGTCCGCAATAGGATCGGCGATGGTGCCGAACTTGGTGATCTGGCCGCGACGGCGAGCCAGGTCGCCGTCGAGCCGGTCGGTGAGTGAGGCGACGCCGAAGATCACCGCTGCGGTGATCCGCCACGCCGGATCGCTGCCACCCTGGGTGAACAACGCGAGCACGAACACCGGTACCAGCACCATCCGTGACATGGTCACCAGGTTGGCCAGGTTCCACAGCGGGACTTTGGTCGCCGGTGGCGGGCTCACGGCACGCCGCCGGCCGGGGCGATCAGCTCCATCGGCTCGACGATCAGATCGACACCCTGTGCGGCGATCACCCTGCAGCGCACCACGTCACCGATCGCGAATGGCCGCGTTCCGGATCCGGTCAGCCGGCACTCGCCATCCACCTCGGGGGCCTGGTGCTCGGCGCGCCCGATGGTCTCGGCTTCGCCCTCGGAGCGGGTGTCCGCGTCCGTGTCTGTTGCCGTAACGCTCTCCAGTAGCACGTCCACGGTTTCGCCGACTCGCTCCTCGGCTCGTTGTGCGGTGAGCTGCTCGGCCAGCCCGCTGATCCGGGCGACGCGCTCGGCGATCGTGCCCTCGTCGTGCTGGCCGGGCAGGCCGGCGGCCTCGGTACCGTCCTCGTCGGAGTAGCCGAATACGCCGATCGCGTCCAGCCGCGCCTCGGTGAGAAAACGCTCCAGCTCCGCGAGGTCGGCGCCGGTCTCCCCCGGGAACCCCACGATCACGTTGCTGCGCACTCCCGCCGCGGGCGACTGCTGCCGGATCTGGTCCAGCAGGGCGAGGAAGGATTCGCGCGAGCCGAACCGGCGCATGCGGCGCAGCACCGGCTCGCTGGCGTGCTGGAAGGACAGGTCGAAATAGCTCGCCACTGCGGCAGTGCCGGCGATCGTGGTCACCAACGCGGGTCGAGTCTCGGCGGGCTGCAGGTAGGAAACCCGGATCCGCAGGATGCCGGGAATGACGGAAAGCCGGCGCAGCAGCTCCTCCAGGGCGCCCGGGCGGCCCAGGTCCTTGCCGTAGGACGTGGAGTTCTCGCTGACCAGCACGAGCTCCCGTACCCCTGACCCGGCCAACCACGCCGCCTCGGCGGCCACCTCGTCGACCGGCCGGGAGACGAACGCTCCGCGGAAGGTGGGGATCGCGCAGAACGCACAGCGCCGATC
>JACDDX010000283.1 GCA_013816685.1 Gemmatimonadales bacterium | reverse complement strand
GCGGGCGAACGGCCTCAAGAAACCGATCCGCTGGTTCTCGGTCCCGCAGCTGTTCCGCTACGAGCGGCAGCAGCGGGGCCGCCTGCGCGAGCACTTCCAGCTCAACTGCGATCTGATCGGCGAGCCCGGTCCGCTGGGCGACGCCGAAATCATCGCGCTCGCCATCGACGTCATGCGTGGGTTCGGCTTTACCGCCGGCGACATCCGGGTGCGGGTCTCCGACCGTCGGGTGCTCGCGGCGGTGCTGCGCGCCCGCGGGGTGCCCGACCCCGGCCTCGCCGCCGCCTACACCTTCATCGACAAGATCGAGCGGCTCAAGCCCGCCGAGCGCGAGAGCTTCTTCGCGTCGCCCGAGGTCATCGCGCCGGCGCGGGTCGCCGATCTCGAGGCCGTGGCCGCCATCCGCGGCTGGCCAGCGCTCGACGCGGAATTGTCGCGCTCGCCGGCATCGGCCGCGGCCGCCGAGCCGCTGCGCCAGGCATGCGCCGCGCTCGACGCGATGGGCCTCGGGGATTTCGTGGACGTGGACCTCACCATCGTCCGCGGGCTGGCCTACTACACCGGCACCGTGTTCGAGCTGTTCGACGCCGGGCGCACGCTCCGCGCCATCTGCGGCGGCGGTCGCTACGACGGTCTGCTCCAGGCGCTCGGCGGCGTCGATCTTCCCGCGCTCGGCTTCGGCATGGGCGACGTCGTACTGGGCGAACTGCTGCGCGAGCGCGGCCTCGCGCCGCCGGCGCATTCCGGCATCGACGTCTTCCTCGCCGCGGTGAGCGAGAGCGAGCTGCCCGGGCTGCTGCGCCTGGCCCACGAACTCCGCGACGCCGGCATCCGGGTCGAGTTTGCGCTGGCGATGCAGGCGGTGGGCAAGCAGCTCAAGCTCGCCGACGCGCGCGGCGCCCGGCTGGCGCTGGTGCTCGGTCCGGACGAACTCGCACGGGGCGAGGTCATGCTCCGCGACCTCGGCGCCAAGTCGCAGGAGCCGGTCGCCATGGGCTCCGCCATCGGTCGGGTCCGGGCCGCGCTCGCCACCGACCCGCTGGCGCAGCAGGCCCCCGTTCCACTCACCGTTCACCGCTAAGGATCGCCCCCGACCCGCATGGCCGAGACCCGAGCCCTCACCACCCGCGCCGCCGACTTCAGTGCGTGGTACAACGAGCTGATCGCCCGCGCGCAGCTGGCCGACTACAGCCCGGTACGCGGCTGCATGGTCATCCGCCCGAACGGCTATGCGATCTGGGAGGAGATGCAGCGCGCGCTGGACCAGATGTTCAAGGACACGGGCCACCAGAACGCCTACTTCCCGCTTTTCATTCCGCAGAGCTTTCTCTCGCGCGAGGCGGAGCACGTCGAGGGGTTCGCCCCAGAGACGGCGGTGGTGACCCACGGTGGCGGCAAGGAGCTGGAGGAGCCGCTCGTCGTCCGGCCCACCTCCGAGACGATCATCTACGCGATGTACGCGAAGTGGATCCAGAGCTATCGCGATCTCCCGCTGCTTATCAACCAGTGGGCCAACGTCGTGCGATGGGAGATGAGGACCCGGCTCTTCCTGCGCACCACCGAGTTCCTCTGGCAGGAGGGGCACACGGCGCACGCCACCGAGGCGGAGGCCGAGGAGGAGACGCGGAAGATGCTCGGCGTCTACCGCACCTTCATGGAAGAATGGATGGCGATGCCGGTGGTGACCGGCCGGAAGACCGACAGCGAGCGGTTCGCCGGCGCGCTCCGCACGTACAGCTGCGAAGCGATGATGCAGGACAACAAGGCGCTCCAGGCCGGCACCAGTCACAACCTCGGCCAGAACTTCGCGCGCGCGTTCGAGGTGACCTTCCAGACGGCCGCGGGCGGGCTGGACCACGTTTGGAACACGTCGTGGGGCGTCTCGACCCGGCTGGTCGGCGCACTCATCATGACGCACGGCGACGATGCGGGCCTCGTCTGCCCGCCACGGCTGGCCCAGTATCAGGTCGTCGTCGTGCCGATCTACAAGTCGGACGAGGAGCGCGCCCGCGTTATGGAGACCTGCGACCGGCTCAAGCGGGAGCTCAGCGCGGCGCGCATCCGCGTGCATGTCGACGCGCGCGAGGGGACGAAACCCGGCGCCAAGTATTACGAGTGGGAGGGGCGCGGCGTGCCGTTGCGGCTCGAGCTCGGTCCACGCGACGTGGCGGCCGGCTCGGTGATGCTCGCGCGGCGGACCGGCGGCAAAAAGGAGCCGTTGCCGATGGAGGGACTGGTGGCCACGCTCGAGTCCGCGATGGAGCGGATGCACACCGAGCTGCTGGAAGCGAGCCGCGCCCGGCGCGAGGCGCACAGCATTCGCGGCGTGACGAAGCCGCAGTTTATCGAGTTCATCGAGGGCGACGGCGGCTTTGCGTACGGCGGCTTCTGCGGTTCGGGCGACTGCGAGGCGGAGATCAAGGAGCAGACTAAGGCGACCATCCGCGTGCTGCCGGATGAGGAATTCCGCTCGCTGGTCGCCCCAACCACGTGCATGTGGTGCGGCACGCCGAGCGTCGCCGAGGCGGTGTGGTCGCGGGCATACTGAGTACCACCTCGACGTCCGGCATCTATGAGGACGCCGGGCTGACCCGGCGCGGCGCCACCCTGCTGATGGGCGGCGTGCCGCTCGCCGAAATCGCCGCCGGTGCCGGCACTCCCGCCTACGTGTACAACGCCGACATCATTCGCGCCCGCTATCGCGCGCTCGACACCGCGATGGACGCGTTGCCGCACCGGATCTGCTATGCGGTCAAGGCCAATTCCACTCTCGCCATTCTTCGGCTGCTTCGCGACCTGGGGGCAGGCGCGGACATCGTGTCGGCGGGCGAGCTCGCCCGGGTGC
>JACDDX010000282.1 GCA_013816685.1 Gemmatimonadales bacterium | reverse complement strand
CCGTCGAGCATCGTCTGGTTGCCGGCCTTGATGCCGGTACGCATGCCGTACACGTAGTGCGGCGCGCTCGACATCGCCTCCTGTCCGCCCGCGACGACGCACTCGGCATCACCGGCCTTGATCGCCTGCGCCGCGAGCATGACGGCCTTGAGCCCGGACCCGCACACCATGTTGATGGTGAGCGCCTCGACCGCGGGGGAGAGCCCTGCCTGAAGCAGCGCCTGACGCGCCGGTGCCTGGCCCGACCCGCCCTGTACCACCTGGCCCATGATGACCGAATCCACCGCACCCTGATCCACACCCGCTCGGCGGACGGCTTCCCGGATGACGAGGGCCCCGAGCTGCGGTGCGGTGAAGGAGGAGAGACCACCCAGATATTTCCCGACCGGGGTGCGGACGGCTGACACGATGACTGCGGTGGTCGCGTCGTCGGCTGACCCGTTGTTGGCTGCAGGCACAGGCTGCTCCACGAGAGTTGAAAAGTCCGCGGGCAACATACCTTCCCTGACGGACCGGCAGAAGGTAGGAGGGCGACGGCGGGCCGTTACGGGACCAATGCACGGGTGCGGTTCTCCTCTGCCACCCGCGCGATGAACTCGCCGGCCGGAAAGATCTCCTGCTTCCTTCCCGCGCCACGCACCCGGAGCGCCAGCGTGTCAGCGTCGGCTTCGCGCTGTCCCACGACCGCCATGTACGGGATCTTCCAGACTTCGCCGTCCCGGATCCGGTAGTTGAGCGTCTCGTTCCGGTCGTCCACGTGCACCCGCACGCCGGCCCCGCGCAGCCGTTCGGCCAGTCGGCGCGCGGCGTCGGTCTGCCCGTCCGAGATGGGGATCACCCGCACCTGCTCGGGCGCGAGCCAGAGCGGGAAGGCACCGGCGAAGTGCTCGATCAGGATGGCCATGAAGCGCTCGAACGAGCCGGCCATGGCGCGGTGAATAATCACCGGCCGGTGCTCGGTGTTGTCCTCGCCGACGTAGGTAAGGTCGAAGCGGTCGGCGGCGGCGTAGTCGAGCTGAATGGTGCCGAGCTGCCACTTGCGGCCGATCGAGTCGGAGACGTCGAAGTCGATCTTGGGCCCGTAGAACGCGCCGTCACCCGGCTTGAGCTCGTACGGTTTGCCCGTGGCCTCGAGCGCGGCACGGAGGTCGGCCTCGGCCCGGTCCCACATCGCGTCTTCGCCAATCCGCTGCTCGGGCCGCGTCGCGAACTTGAGCGTGGCCGTCAGCCCGAAGGTGGCGTACAGCTCGAGGATCATGTCGGTGATCCGCCGAACTTCGGTCGCGATCTGGCTGCTCATCAGGTAGACGTGGCAGTCGTCCTGCTGGAACTGGCGCACCCGGGTCAGCCCGCCGAGCGCACCGGAGACCTCGTTCCGGTGCAGCACGTCGAAGGTCGCGTAGCCGGTGGGCAGCTCGCGGTAGCTGTGCTTCCTCGTCCCGAAATACAGATGATGCGAGGGACAGTTCATCGGCTTGAGCGAGAAGTCGTGCTCGCCGGTCTCGCTGTCGAGCACCAGGAACATGTGCTCGCGATATTTGCCCCAGTGTCCCGAGATCTCCCACAGTCCCTTGTTATAAAGCAGCGGCGTCTTGATCTCCTGATACCCGGCCCGCTGGTTCAGCTCGCGCACGTAGTCGTTGATGACGCGGACCATCGTGGTGCCGCGGTCGGTGTAGAAGGGCGCGCCCGGCGCGAACGGGTGAAACATGAACAGGTCGAGCTCGCGGCCAAGGCGGCGGTGGTCCCGCTTCTTCGCCTCCTCCAGCCGGTGCAGATATGCGTCGAGCTCGTCCTTCTTGAACCAGGCGGTGCCGTAGATCCGCTGGAGCATCTGGCGGCGCTCGTCACCCCGCCAGTACGCACCGGCGGCGTTCAGCAGCTTGTAGTGCTTGAGCCGGCCAGTCCTCGGCACATGCGGACCGCGGCAGAGATCCTGGAACGGCCCGTCGGTGTAGACCGTGATCGTTTCGTCGTCTCCCAGCTCGGCGATCCGCTCCAGCTTGAGCGGGTCGTCGGCAAAGCGCCGATTGGCGTCGGCGCGATCGACGACGTCGCGGGTAAACGGATAGTCCCGCTCCGCGACCTCGGCCATCTTCTTCTCGATCGCCTCGAGGTCCTCCGGCGTGAACGGCCGCGGCACCTCGAAGTCGTAGTAGAACCCATCTTCGATGGACGGCCCGAACCCGATGCGGGCGCCCGGAAAGAGCTCGCGCACTGCCGTCGCCAGCATGTGAGCCGACGAGTGGCGCAGCAGATCGAGCGCTTCCGGGTCGCGCTCGGTGACGATGGCGACGGCCGCGTCCGACTCGAGCGGACGGTCAAGGTCGCGGAGCTGGCCGTCGACTTTGACCGCAAGCGCGGCGCGCGCGAGCCCGGATCCGATTGATTCGGCGAGCGCCCGGCCGGTGCTGCCGGGGGGCAACTCGCGAACGCTGCCATCGGGCAGGGTGAGGCGCAGGGGTTGAAGCGCGGTCGATCCGCTCACGCAACGGTCTCCGGAATCACGGCACCGTCTCCTGCCCGCCGGGATGCACGACCGGGTGCGTATGGCGGGCCTCGCGAAAGTAGAGCGCCAGACCCGCGATGATGAACGCGGCCACCACCATCCAGCGCACCAGCTCGCGCCCGGTGATCTGAAGCCGCTCGTCACTCATCGCTCACCATGCATCGGGCGCGGTCCGCCGAGAGAAAATGTGGCTGCCAGGGGGGCTCGAACTCTGTTAGTTTCAAAGCTAATCGGACCGCGAAAACTTTCGGAAGAGGACGTCGTGCGAGCGAACGATCGCCTGAGTTGGCCTCAGATCGCGACGTGGACCAGCCTGGGAATGGGCACGGGTCTCGTG
>JACDDX010000281.1 GCA_013816685.1 Gemmatimonadales bacterium | reverse complement strand
GTTGCGCACCATGCGGACCGGATCAACCTTTATCTGCAGGAGGTCGAATCCGTCGGCTGCGTGTTCAAGGGCTTCGAAGCGGGACTGGTGGACTTCTATTCGCTTCGTGACGACCGACCGATCTTCCTCTGCTGGCGGCTCGGTGAAGACCGCATCACGTACTGGCACGAGATCGACACCGGCTTCAACAGCCGGCAGCCGATCGACAGCGCGATCCTGAGCGCCATCCCTTCCTGAGACCTCCCCGAGGATTAAATCATGCGGATCTGGCTCTTCCTGCATCTCCTCGGCTTCACCCTGTGGATCGGCGGAGGCTGGGCGGTGATGTTCGCGGGGATCGCCGCCAGGCGGGAAGGACGGGAGGGCCTGGGGACGGTCGCGCGGGCGCAGGCGGCGGTGCACCGAACGGTGATCGGACCGGGCGCGCTCCTCACCGTGCTTTCGGGCCTGCTGCTCACCTTCATGGTGACCGGCAACAGCGGTGAGCTGAGAGGGTCGAACACCTGGCTGGCGGTGATGCAGGGAGCCGGCCTGATCGGCGCGCTGCTGACGCTCTTCATTTCCCTGCCGACGGCCGTCAAGCTCGGCCGGCTCGATCCGGCCGGCGAGGGTGCGGCCTACTTCGACGAGCTGCGCTCCCGCCAGAAGATCGTGGCCTCGATCTCGGGCACCCTCGGCCTCGTTGCCCTCATCTCGGGGGCGATGCTCGGCTGACCGACATCAGAAGCCGGGGACCGCCGTCACTGCCGTGCGGTCCTCGTGCCCCGACCCCAGTTCCCCCGAACTGCCCCGTCCCCAGCAGACCGTTTCCTCCGCAGTCGTGATGCCGCAGTAGCTGCCTGCCCCGCCGGTCAGCGCGGCGAAGCGATGCCCGCGTGAGACGGCCACCGGTTCGTCGTAGTGAACGGTGCTGCCGGCCGGCTCGACTCCGACTTCGCCGTAGGCCGCTCTCATCGCTGCCGCCGCATGACGCGAGGGCGACGAGCGCCGCGACGATCGGTAGGCGGACTCGCCACGACAGGCCCGGGATAGTCATGGCCCGGATGACGTTCCGGCGGCGAGGGATCGCACGCGGCGGCCGGTGGCGCAGGCGGGGCGCACCGGACACGCTCCACAGCGGGCCACCCGCGCAGTGCAGACGAGCGCGCCCAGTTCCATGATCGCCTGGTTAAAGGCCCAGGCGGTCGCTCCCCGTCGCTGCGGCGCGATCACCCCGGCGGTCTCCCACAGACGCTGGTCACCGCTACCGGGCGGGAGCTTCGGGTGGAAGGCGCGCCGGAGCACCCGGGCCACGTTGGTGTCCACCGCCGCGGCGGGTCGTTCATATGCGAAGCAGGCAACGGCCCCCGCCGTGTAGCGGCCGACACCGGGTAGCGCGCGGAGCGCTTCGACATCAGCGGGGATGACGCCACCATGATCGCGCAGCACGGTCTGGGCGAGCAGCTGAAGGTTGGCGGCCCGGCGATAGTAGCCCAGTCCCGCCCAGCTCTCGCGCACCATCGCCGGAGGGGAAGCGGCGAGCACGTCGAGCGTGGGGTACCGCTCGAGGAACCGATGATAGCAGGCCTCCACCCGCGAGACCTGCGTCTGCTGCAGCATGAACTCGGAGACCAGCACGTGATACGGATCGCGGGTGCGGCGCCAGGGCAGGTCGCGGCCGTGCGAGCGGAACCAGCGGAGCAGCCGGCGACGAAACTCGCTGGCACGCAGCGGCGCGCGGAGTCGCGACACGCGGGAACGCGCTGCGCGAGGGGTGGACTTGGGACTCATGCGTGGTGAAGATAAGGGCCACTTATGGCCACCGACGCGCTCGCACTGCCCCGCCAGCTCGGCCGCTGGGTCATCAATGCGACCTCGCACGTGGGACGGGTGGCGCTGCTGCTGGCCGACCTGGCGCGCGGCCTGACCGAGTTCCGGATCTGGTTTCCGCGCGCGATGACCGAGGCCCAGAACATCGGCGTGGGCAGCCTCTTCATCGTGCTGCTCATCTCCGGCTTTGCCGGTGGCGTGACGGCGCTCCAGGCGCAGTACCAGTTCACCGGCACGATCCCGGTCTACTTTCTGGCCGGCGTCATCGTCGAATCGATCGTGCTGGAGCTGGGCCCGGTGCTCACGGGGCTCATCCTCGCCGGCCGGATCGGCGCCCGCTACGCCGCCGAGCTCGGCACCATGCGGGTCACGGAACAGATCGACGCGCTGGAGAGTCTGGGCCGCTCGCCGTCCTCGCACCTCATCATTCCGCGGGTCGTCGCCGGCCTCATCATCATTCCGGCTCTGACAGTCTTCGCCGACGTGGTGGGCATCGCCTCCGGCTGGTTCGCCATGACCCAGGTGCTCCCCATCAGCAACGCCGACTTCGCGTACGGCGCCCGCACCTTCTGGCGCTCGTTCGACGCCACCTTCTCGGTCATCAAGGCATTCTTCTTCGCGGGGTCCATCACGATCATCTCGTGCTACATGGGGTTCAACACCCAGCAAGGCGCCGAGGGCGTGGGCCGCTCGACCACGGGCGCGGTGGTGAGCAGCTCGGTGCTCATCCTGCTGCTCGACATCGTGCTCACCAAGCTCCTGCTCACCACATGATCGAGCTCCGCGACGTCTGCAAGCGGTTCGGCAAGCAGGTCGTGCTGGACGGCGTGAACTTCAACGTGCAGGAAGGCGAAACGGTCGCTCTCCTCGGCCCCTCGGGTACCGGCAAGAGCGTGCTGCTCAAGACCATCATCGGCCTGATCAAGCCGGATCGCGGCACCATCATCGTGGACGACAAGGATGTCGGCCGGCTCAAGCGGAAGGACCTGGCCGAGCTGCGCTCCCACATCGGATACGTCTTTCAGAACGGGGCGCTGTTC